>NZ_JBSFWJ010000076.1:0-7828 GCF_053592695.1 Saccharopolyspora sp. NPDC002578
TCTCAGCGTTCTTCTCGCGAGGACAGCTTTTTCCCTCGTGGCGGAGCCACTTGGGAAAAAGATCCCGCAGCGAGAAGAACGCTGAGGTTCCGCTAGATGACCACCCGAGCCATCAAGCCCGGCGGGGTTGAAGCCGTTCGACGCACCAACTCACAGCGCTGCTGACCGCGCCCTCCAACGGCCCCCGCCGGAAGAACCGCTTCCACACCGTCGCGAACACCAGCGAGAACACCAGGAACAGCTCCGACATGTAGGTGTTCACGAGTCCGACGATGCCCTCCGGGCGGTGCCCGTCCGGGGGGAACGCCGGGAGGTCCGGGACCCAGGTGGCGGCCTGGCCCATGCTCGCGAGGTTGTCCAGCGTCTCCGGGACCCCGCTCATCGGCCAGCCGCCGACGACGATCTGCCAGGCCATCACCAGGGCGTGCAGCGCGTACAGGGTGAGCGCCATCGTGCCGGCCTTGATCAGCGGCAGCAGCGGGCGTTCGAAGCGGTCCGCCAGTTCCAGGCACAGCACCAGGACCGCGACCGCGACGCCCAGCGAGCCCAGCAGTTCGAAGGAGGAGCCGCTGTGCGCGCGGGCCGCGAGCAGGAACTCGGGGTGCTCGATCGGCACGGTGCCTTCGGTGAGCACGTCTGGCAGCGGTCCCGTCACCAGTCCGAGAAGCGCCGAGGTCGTGTACGTCACCACCGCCAGCAGCACGCTGCCGATGCCCAGCCGCAGCCGCACCGCGCGGGAGCGCAGGTCGAGCCTGCCGACGGTGATTCCCGCCAGCACCAGCCCGAGGTACGTCGCGGCCGGGTAGAAGTCCAGCAGCGTCAGGTCGAGCACGCCCAGTTCGGCGAACAGGTGCCCCGGATCGACGGAGTTGAACGCGCCCACCGCCGCCGCCACCGAGTTGTTCCCGGCGAGCACGGTGCGCAGCAGGTACGAGGCCTGGGGGCCGACGATCATCATGGCCCCGGCGGCGATGGCGGTGCCGCGCGGCCCCAGCCCGAGGAACGGCAGCGACAGCAGGAAGTACACGCCGTAGAACGGGATGATCACGGTGAGCAGGAAGCCCGTCGCCTCGGTCGCCTTCGCGAGCGCCAGCCCGATGATCAGCAGCAGCACCGCCCGGAGCGCGACCCGCACCCGCGCGTCGCGCAGCGCGGCCCCGGTCAGCGGGGTTCCGCGCCCGGTGAGCATCGCCAGCGAGACCCCGGCCAGGAAGGTGAACAGCGCGGTCGCGCGTCCGCTGGAGGCCTGCGCCATGCCGATCTCGACGAAGCCGCCGCTGAACGGGGCCCCGAAGTGGATCACGAACATCCCGAAGATGGCGACGAATCGGGCCAGGTCCACACCGAGCAGCCGGTTACCGCGGGCTGTCCGGGGGCGTTGATCACGGCGCTGGGCCTCGTGGCGAGGTGCCGGGCTCGCTGCGGTCATGACGTCCTGAAAGAGACTGAAGGCGGAACTCGGGCGTTGCACAACTTACCCGCCGGTCGTGGTCCGCTCGTCGCAAGGTCGTCCAGCGCGTTCGGCCCGCCTCCGGGTGCGGTGCCGACACCCGCTCCGGCCTGCGCGTTCGCCCTGAGCCGGTGCCCCGGCGACCGCGTGATTGGGCTGATCGGGTGACGTTGTCGTGACCTGTTCATCGCACCGGAAGCGCCAGGGAAGGGCGCAGCCGGGCACTGCGATCGGGCCAGCGCCCCGCCCGTAGCGCGAACGGTCAGATGAGCCACACCGCGGTGTTCGGCGGCAGCCGGTCGCCCTCCAGCGCTCCGCTGGCGAGCAGCACTTCGCCCGGCGGCAGCGTCACCGATTCCGCCGACGCGTTCAACGCGCAGGTGAGCTCGCCCGGTTCCCGGCGGAACGCGAAGCACCCGGGCGGGGCGCCGAACCACGACACCTGGTCACCGCGCAGCGCCGGGTGCTCCTTGCGGAGCTCCAGCGCGCGCCGGTACAGCGACAACGTCGAGTCCGGGTCTTCCAGCTGGGCCTCCACGGTGTACGGGGCCCACTCCACCGACATCGGCCACCAGCCGCCCGGCACCGGTGAGAAGCCGAACGACGGTTCCTCGCCCTCCCACGGCATGGGGCCGCGCGCGGGCGACGCGGAGCGCGCGCCGCCGGCGCTGGGCAGGCCCAGTTCCTCGCCGGTGTCCAGCCCGACGATGCCCGGCAGGCCCAGCGAGACCAGGGCCAGCGCCCGAGCCCGCGCCTCACCGGTGGCGCCACCGCCGAACCGCGTCACCGGGTGCATCCGGTCCTCACCGGTCACGACCCACACCGCGGGCACGCCCAGCATCTCCGCCGAGGCGAGCATCCGGGTGATGACCTCGCGCAGCTCCGCCGCGTCGAACAACGTGCGGCCCAGCCGCAGATCGATGCCGATGTCCCAGCCGTCGTGGTCGTCGTACCCGTCGAACCACGACTCGTCGATGAGCACCCCGATGCCGCGCCCCGGGTAGTCCGCCGCGATGGGCGAGAGCTCGGCCAGCACCTCGCGCACCGCGGCGCCCGCGGGTTCGCCCGCGCCGGGCGCCACCGCGACGCGCAGGGCGTCCACGCCGCGGTCCAGCCAGAACCGCACCGACGTCGCGAACACCTCGTGCCCGTCGGTGCCGATCCGGTCGACGAGGTCGCGCTGCGCGGTCACGTCGATCGCGACCCGCAGGCCCGCGGCGTGCGCCTCGTCCACCAGCGACTCGAACGACTCCAGCTCGCCGAGCACGGGGTCGACGCCGCGACCGCGTTCCGGATCGGTCAGCGGGCTCGCGGTCAGCGCCGTGAGCCACAGCGCGTCCACGCCGAGCAGCTCCAGGTACCCGAGGCGCAGCCGCGCGCCGTCGAGATCTCCCACGCCGTCACCGTTGGCGTCGGCGAACGAGCGCAGGTCGACCCGGTAGAAGACGGCGTCGCGCCACCAAGGCGCGACGGCCGCCGCTGCCGAGTCCCCCACCGGTGCGTTCATGACAAACGATCAGGCTCCTAGAACCACGAATTCATCATGCTCTGCGCTGCCATCTCCAAGTACTGCCAGAGCTGCCGGCGATGCTCGTCGTCGAGCTCGGCCTCGTCCACCGCGATCCGCATGCAGCGCAGCCACGCGTCCCGCTCCGCAGGGCCCACCTTGAACGGTGCGTGCCGCATCCGCAGCCGGGGGTGTCCCCGACGGTCCGAATAGGTGTGCGGCCCGCCCCAGTACTGCATCAGGAACAGCCGCAGCCGCTCCTCGGCGGGTCCGAGGTCCTCCTCGGGATACAGCGGGCGCAGCAGCTCGTCCTTGGCCACCTCCTCGTAGAACCGGGCCACGATGAAGTGGAAGGTGGGTTCGCCGCCGACTTGGTCGTAGAAGGTCTCCGGTGCGCTCACGCGTTCCATCCTCCCCTGCCGGCGGCGGTGCTCATACCTGGGCCGAGTCGATCTGCGGCCGTCCGTTCGGGTAGGGCGGCTGGATGTCCTCGTCGTCGTAGGCCCGCTTGATCGCCACGCGGAGCCTGCGCTGCACCGCCCACTGGGTGCTGGGCCGCACCTTCACGGTCAGGCGCAGCGTGATCGTGTCGGAGGTGATCTGGTCCACGCCCAGCATCTCCGGCGGGTCCATCACGTCCTTGGACAGCGGCTCCCTGGAGGCGGCTTCGGTGGCGACCCGGGTGGCGACCTCCATCGCCTTCTCCACGGAGCTCGTGTGCGAGATCGGGAAGTCCACGACGGCCACTGCGAAGCCCTGGCTGGAGTTGCCGACGCGCAGGATCTCGCCGTTGCGCACGTACCAGACGGTCCCGTTGAGGTCGCGCAGCGTGGTGACCCGCAGCCCGACGGCCTCGACGGTGCCGGTGGCCTCGCCGAGGTCGACGATGTCGCCCACGCCGTACTGGTCCTCGACCATCATGAACATCCCGGACAGGAAGTCCCGGACCAGGTTCTGCGCGCCGAACGCCACCGCGACGCCGAGCACCCCGGCGGAGGCCAGGATCGGGCCGAGCTCGATGCCCAGGGACTTCAGCACGTACATCAGCGCGAGGCCGAAGATCACGAACGAGGCCAGCGACTTGAGCACCGACCCGATCGTGCGGGCGCGCTGCACGCGGCGCTCCGAGAGCAGCGCCATCCCGGCGGCTTCGCTGCGGCGCTCCTTCAGCGGCACCAGCAGCTTCGGCGTCTTGCCGCCGCTGCCCCTGGTCAGCCGGGAGATCGTGCGGTGCACGAAGTAGCGGGCCAGGAACGCGATGATGACGATCATCAAGATGTTCAGCGGCTTGGCGATGAGCAGGTCCGAGTACATCGCCAGCCAGTGGTTGTCCGTCCAGGAGTAGACGGTCTCGCACCAGCTTCCTTCGTCCCGGACGCAGTCGGGCTGGGTTAACAGAGGGGGTGTCATGGGTCGGGGGTCTCCATGCTCGGGTGTTTCGTCGACCTGTACGCGCCGCCGAAGGCCGCCACCACGTCGAAGGTGCCGTCCGGCCGAAGATCGGGAGCTGTGGACGCCCCGCCGTCCGCAGCTCCCGCAGCCGGCCGCGCACAGGACGTGGCGCGTGCCTTCCGCGACTGGTTGTCAGAAGTGGCGACCGCTCAGGCGAGGGGGAGCCCGGTGGCCTCCGCTAGGAAGGCGATCTGGTCGGTCGCCAGGCCTACCGTACGCGAAACGGAACGGGCGGAATGTCCTACCTCGGTCTCCCTGCGCAGCAGCACGGGACGTCGTGCGAGGTCGGAAGCGGTCGCGTGCTGCAGCGCCGCGCACATCTTGCGCGCGTGGTTCGGATCCACCCGCGTGTCCGACTCGTAGACGGTGAACAGCACCGACGGGTAGGCGGTGCCCTCGGTCACCGCGTGGTACGGCGAGTACGACAGCAGCCAGTCCAACTCCACCGGGTCGTCGGCGGTGCCGTACTCCTCGTTCCAGGTGCGGCCCAGCAGGAACTTCTCGTAGCGCACCATGTCCAGCAGCGGAGCCGAGCACACCACCGCGCGGTAGAGGTCCGGGCGCTGCGTCAGCGCCGCCCCCACGAGCAGGCCGCCGTTGGAGCCGCCGGTGATCGCCAGCTGTTGCGGTGAGCTCCACCCGGTGGCGACCAGGTGTTCGGCCGCGGCGTGGAAGTCGTCGAAGACGTTCTGCTTGCTCTCGCGCATGCCCGCGCGGTGCCACTGCTCGCCTTCCTCGCCGCCGCCGCGCAGCGACGGCAGCGCCCACACCCCGCCCGCGGCGACCCAGGCCAGCGCGGTGGGGGAGTAGGAGGGCTCCATCGACAGCGAGAACCCGCCGTAGCCGGTGACCATCGCCGGTCGCGGCTGATCGGGTTCCGCGATGGGCGTGAGCAGGAACATCCGGACGGTGGTGCCGTCCTTCGAGGTGTACTCGACCTGCGAGGTGTGCACCTCCGGCAGCTCCGCCGCGCCGGGAGCGCGCCGATCCTGCCGGGTCGTGCCGGAGGCCCGCGTGTAGAGCTGCACGCACGGCGGGGTGGCGAAGTCGGTCCAGCCGATCCACAGCCGGTCCCGGTCGCCCTCGGTGTCCTCGTCCACCGCGGTCAGCGCCGTGATCTGACCGGTGCCGGGCAGCGGCACCTCGTCGGTGCGCTCGCCCGTGACGGGGTCGTGCAGCGCCAGGTCGGAGACCGCGTGCCTGGTGCGCAGCACCGCGAGCTTCGGGTCGTCGGTGCCGTCGTCGAACCAGCGCACCGCCTCCAGCACCGAGTCCGGTTCCTCCGGGATCAGCTCCTGCCAGTGCGCCGGCTCGGGGGTCTCGGGGTCGGTGACGCACAGCCGCCAGCGCGGCGCGTCCAGCGTGGTCTGCACGTACAGCCTGCCGTCGCGCTCCACCCACGCCGAGGCCCGGATGCCCTCCGAGGTGTCGATGACCTGGCGGAGCTCGCCGCCCGCGGACAGGTCCGCGATCCACATCGAATCCCGCCGGGCGGTGCCCGGACTGCCGTGGATCAGCAGCCAGCGGCCGTCGCGCGACACGCGGGCGTCGTAGTAGAAGGTGTGCTCCAGGCCGTCGCCGTGGACCAGCAGGTCGTCGTCGGGGTGGTTGCCGACCTGGTGGCGCCACACCCGGCGGTGGAACTGCTCCTCGCCCGCGGGCACCGCTTCCGGGGGCAGCCGCCGCACGTAGAAGAACTCGGCGCCGCCCGGCATCCAGGAGATCGACGAGTAGCGGCAGCGGTCGATCGGGCCCTCGACCAGCTCACCGGTGGTCACGTCCAGCACGTACAGCAGCGACTCCTCGTCGCCGCCGACCGACACCTGGTAGGCCAGCCGGTCGCCCTCCAGGCTCGGCGACCAGCGGTCCAGGGTCGTCAGGCCGGACGGGTCCAGCTCGGTGACGTCGAGCAGCGGCCGCTCGGAACCGTCGTCGTCGCGCAGGTACAGCACCGGGAACTCCTGCCCCGGCGCGCGGCGGGTGAAGAACGCCCGTCCGGCGCGCCACACCGGGGCCGACACCGACCCGGCCGCCAGCAGGGAAGTCAGGCGCTGCGCGATCTCCGCGCGGCCGGGGAGCTCGTCGAGTCGCGCCCGCGCGAACTCGTCCTGCGCGGCCGACCACGACTCGGTGCGCGGGTCGGCCGGGTCCTCAAGACCTCGGTACGGGTCGGGAACCCGCCTGCCGTGCAGGTCGTCGACCGTGTCGGCGCGTTCGGCGGGCGGATAGGACAGGGGCGGCTGAACCTTCGTCACGCCCGCCGACGATACGGGTGCGGACGCCCCCGGCGGCGGTTCGGCACCGGCGTTCACCGAATTCACCCTGAACGATCAACACCGGAGCCCATACGATCGACACCAGTGGTGCCGGTCGGCTCATCGACCTCTCCCGGACCGTCGCGACCTCGCGTTCGTACCGCGGCGCGGGTGACTAGCACGTGGTGAATCACACGTGCGTTCGGGGTGTCGATTGTGGTCGACTGGTTCTTGCCAACCGGTGGAGGTGGTCGCGTGCACGACCGAATACCGACTCCGACAGGCGCGGCCACGGGGCTCGCGTCTCGGGCAGCGCTGTGCCGGGCACCGGCGCAGCACTGCGCGCAGTCGGGTGATCCGGTACCCCCGTGGCGCAAGCGGCGGGTGCTGTTGCTCAACACGACCTTCGAACCCCTGACCGCGCTTCCGCTGCGCAGGGCGATCGTGCTGCTGGTCTGCGGTAAGGCCGAGGTCGTCCACGGCGACTCGGCGGGCATGACGCTGCACTCGGCGACGAGCAGCCACGAAGTGCCGTCGGTGATCCGGCTGAGCAACTTCGTGCGGGTGCCGTACCGGGGGCGCGTTCCGCTCACTCGCTCCGCGCTGATGCACCGCGACGGGCATCGCTGCGTGTACTGCGGCGTTCGAGCCGAGACGATCGATCACGTGGTGCCCCGCAGCCGAGGTGGCCCGCACGCGTGGGAGAACTGCGTGGCGTGCTGCACCAAGTGCAACCACCGCAAGGCGGACAAGACGCTCAGCGAACTCGGCTGGCAGCTGCCGGTGGCTCCGCACGCGCCGCGCGGCAGGCACTGGCGGCTCATCGCGGGCTTGTCCGAGACCGATCCGCTGTGGTTGCCCTACCTGGGCGAGTCCGCGGCGTGATCCTGCTGGGAGCACGTCAGGCCGCCGCGGCGAGCTGATCGGCACCACGCCCGCTGATCCGCACGCCGCGGTCTTCGCCGCTGATCCGAACCCCGCGCTGCTCTCCGCTGATCCGAACCCCGCGCTCTTGTCCGCTGATGCGGACTCCGGCGCGTCCGCTGATCCGCACGCCGCGCTGGCCACCGCTGATGCGGACCCCGCGGTCTTCGCCGCTGATGCGCACGCCGCGCTGGTCTCCGCTGATGCGGACCCCGCGGTCTTCGCCGCTGATGCGCACGC
>NZ_JBSFWJ010000076.1:7925-28607 GCF_053592695.1 Saccharopolyspora sp. NPDC002578
CTGCGGACCCCGCGGTCTTCGCCGCTGATGCGCACGCCGCGCTGGTCTCCGCTGATGCGGACCCCGCGGTCTTCGCCGCTGATGCGCACGCCGCGCTGGTCTCCGCTGATGCGAACTCCGCGGTCCTGGCCGCTGATGCGGACGCCGCGATTTTGGCCGCTGATCCGGACGCCGCGCTGGTCTCCGCTGATGCGGACCCCGCGTTCGGTGCCGCTGATGCGGACACCTCGGTCGTGCCCGCTGATGCGGACCCCGGCTTGCGAGCTGATCCGGACCCCGCGGTCGGCGCCGCTGATGCGAACACCGCGCTGCTCTCCGCTGATCCGCACGCCCCTGTCCGCGCCGCTGATCCGGACACCTCGATCAAGGGAGCTGATGCGCACGCCCTGCCTGCCGCTGATCCGGACTCCGCGCTGGTCTCCGCTGATCCGCACACCTCGGTCGGTACCGCTGATCCGCACGCCGCGGTGGCCGCCGCTGATCCGCACGCCACTGGCTGTGTGCGCACCGTGTTCAACAAGGGGCTGCGCATCGAAGGAATTGGTGACAACATTACGCTGAGCGGCGGTTTCGATGATCGACATGGTGTGCCTCCCGCAGGCCAATAGACGAGTTATGGGGCTAGTGATCAAATATGCAAGACCCATACAGGTGAAAAACTAGAAGCGCGGGAGCGTTCAAACAAGCCGCCAAGTTGCCGCCTGCTGCGACCTTCTGGATGGGCTCCATTCGGCGGCGGCGATTACTCTGAAAGAGTTAGATTACGTGAGGCGCAACACGCTTGACTAGTGACTTTCGGTAGCCCTTGTCCTGCTCAGGCCCAGAATGAACACGGTGAGTCACTGATCCGGCGCGTACTGCCTACCTGTCGTAGCCAGGTGTCGTGTTCCCGTCGCCGGCGTGCGATTCGGCGGACGCGAGCGGTGTTCCCGGTGTTCGCGAGGTCGCGAACGGGCCGGATTTCGGAGTGGAATCGCAGCTCAGCGGGATTTTCTGGCTGCGCGGACGACCTGGGGCGGCCGGTGGGCTCGACTGGAGCTTCCTCGCACGGAACCGACATCGTGTCAAGAGTGGCGGCGTTTCACTCGTTCGGCGGTATGGGATTTTCACTAGGAATTGAGGAGTTGTTCGCGCGGAGCTCGACCGGGATCGGCGTGGCGCGCGAAAGGCGAGCTTTCTCGCGTTCCCGTTTCCGCGACGTCCGCAGCTTCGTGCGTTTTCGCAGGTGATGACGATTCTTCCCGGGGAGTCGCGGTTTCTCCGTTCGCAATTGCCCGGGATTACGCTGCGTTGTCCACAGGTTCATCCACAGGTGCGGACGCCCTCGCCGCGCGCGGTCGCGAGGACGTTCCGAGCGGCCCCGCGCACCGGAAGGCGACCGGTAGCCGTGGCGTCGTCCCACGAGGCGGCGTGATCGGCTACCGTGCGGGGCGTGACTGTGGTGGAGACCTTCCTCGTGCTGGCGGTGATCCCAGCGTCCGTGTACCTCCTGGTCACGGCGATCGCCTTCCGGTCGAGCCTGACCCGTACCCGTTATCGCGCAGGCCAGGACTGGGAGTTCGCGCCCGTGTTCTGGGTCGCGAACCCGGCAGGCGTGAGCACTGCTCCGCCCGGCGACCTGGACTCGTCCGAGACCGCGTCCGACGCCGTCGAGCACACGCACAGCACCGACCGGGGAGGCGCACGTGGGAACTGGTGAGATCACCGGCGCGAGCCGGTCCGGTGAGCAGGAACTGGCGGCGGGCGAGGCCGTGACGGCGACCGGGCGGCTCTCCATCGCCCGCCGGGTCAAGCCGGAGGCGCGGCACCTGCCGTTCAGCACCGGCCAGCTCGCCCGGCTCGACGAAGCGCTCACGCTCTCCAGCCGCAGCACCGGCCTGGAGTTCGCGATCTACCTCGGCGACCTCGGTGAGCAGACCCGCGAGTCCGCGGCGGCGCTGCACGCCAACCTGGGCGCGCGCGCCGAGGAGGGGGTGCTGCTGGCGGTGTCCCCGCAGCAGCGCGCCGTCGAGATCGTCACCGGCGCGGAGTCGAAGCGCCGCGTGCCGGACCGCAGCTGCCAGCTGGCCTTGATGACCATGGTCGCCTCCTTCAAGGAAGGCGAACTGATCGACGGCCTGATCAGCGCGCTGCGGATGCTCTCCGACGCGGCGGGCACCCAGCGCTGAGCACCGCGCCGGTCACGACCGGCGCAGCGACCTCCGCACGAAGCGGGAACGGGGCCGGACCGATGAGGTCCGGCCCCGTTCGCACGCTCAGGAGCGGTCGAACTCGCGGGCCGCGAGCGCCCGCACGATGCCCGCCCGGCCTTCCGAGACGAGCCTGCGCAGCGAGGCCGGACGTTCGGCGGCCAGCCAGGCGTCCGCGGCGTCGACGGTGCTCTGCCGCACCGCCCACGACGGGAACAACCCGATCACCGTCGGCTGCGCGCGTTCGCTGGAACGCCGCTGCCACACCTCGTCGATCTCCGCGAAGTAGCGCTCGACGTAGGGCACCAGCAGCTCGCGCTGCCCCGGGTGCTGGAAGCCCGCGATGATCGAGTCGCTGACCGCGTTCGGCAGCTCGTCGTCGTGCACCGCGCGCTGCCAGGCGCGTTCCTTGGACTCCGGGGTGGGGATCAGCGAGCGGGCGCGCTCGGCCTTGCGCCTGCCGGTGGCGGTCTTGTCCTGCTCCAGCTCCGCGTCGATCTCCGCCTCGTCCGCCGCGCCGTGCGCGACCAGGGCCTGCAGCAGCAGCCAACGCAGGTCGGTGTCCACGGCGAGCCCCGTCAGCGGTGCCGACCCGTCCAGCCAGCCGCGCACCACCTCGAGGTGCTCGGCGCCGAGCACCGAGGACGCCAGCGAGTTCACGAACGCCAGCTGGTGGTCCGACCCCGGTTCGGCGGCCTGCGCCAGTTCCAGGACGCGGGTGGAGAACCGGTTCCATCCCTCCGGCTGCCAGTCCGCATCGGCGTAGGAGGCCAGCGCGGTCTGGGTCTGCAGCAGCACCCGCTGCACCACGCCGATCTCGCTCTCCGCGCCGATGCCGGACTCCGCGGAGCGCCCCAGCACGAGGCTCACGAAGTCCCGGGCCTTCAGCTCCGCCTCGCGGGTCATCTCCCAGGCCGTGGACCAGCACAGCGCTCGCGGCAGCGACTGCTCGACGTCGCCGATCCGGTCGATCAGCGTGGCCAGCGACTCGGGGTCGAGCCGCATCGTGCAGTAGGTGAGGTCGTCGTCGTTGACCAGCACCAGCTTGCCGCGGTGCACGCCGACGAGGTCCGCGACGTCGGTGCGCTCGTCGCTCACGTCGAGTTCGACGCGGTGGGTGCGGACCAGCTTGCCGGTGGCCGGGTCGTCGTCGTAGACGCCGATCGCGAGCCGGTGGGTGCGGTGCTCACCGGCGCCGGGACGGGCACCGCTCTGCACGACGGTGAACTCGGTGAACCGGCCCTCGTCGTCGGTGGTGAACCGGGGGCGCAGCATGTTCAGGCCGGTGGTCTGCAGCCACTGCGCGCTCCACCAGGACAGGTCGCGCCCGGAGGCCTCTTCGAGCGCCAGCAGCAGGTCGTTGAGCGTGGCGTTCTTCCAGGCGTGGCGCTCGAAGTAGACGCGCAGCCCGGCGAGGAAGTTCTCCAGGCCCACGTAGGCGACGAGCTGCTTGAGCACCGACGCGCCCTTGGCGTAGGTGATCCCGTCGAAGTTGACCTCGACGGCCTGCAGGTCCGGGATGTCGGCGGCCACGGGGTGCGTGGAGGGCAGCTGGTCCTGGCGGTACGCCCAGGACTTCTCGACGCTCGCGAAGGTCGTCCAGGCGCTGGTGTACTCGGTGCCGCCGACCTGCGCGAGCACGCTGGCCCAGGTGGCGAAGGACTCGTTGAGCCACAGGTCGTCCCACCAGCGCATGGTCACCAGGTCGCCGAACCACATGTGCGCCATCTCGTGCAGCACGGTCTCGGCGCGGCGCTCGTAGAGGTAGCCGGTGACCTTCGAGCGGAACACGAAGTCCTCGAGGAAGGTGACGCAGCCCGCGTTCTCCATGGCGCCCGCGTTGAACTCGGGCACGAAGCACTGGTCGTACTTACCGAACGGGTAAGGCACCCCGAACGCCTTGTGGTAGAAGGCGAAACCCTGCTTCGTCTCGGTGAACAGCCGCTCGACGTCGAGGTGCTCGGCGAGGGAGGCGCGGCAGTACAGCCCCAGCGGGATCGGGGCCTGGCCGTCCTCGCCGGGGAACTCGTCGCGCCACTCCGCGTAGGGGCCCGCGACCAGCGCGACCAGGTAGGTCGACATCGGCTTCGTGGTCTCGAAGACGTGCGTGCGGTGCTCGCCGGAGCCGGTGATCTCGGCGGGCGCGTTCGAGATGACCTTCCAGGACGCGGGCGCGTGCACCGTGATCTGGTAGGTGGCCTTGAGGTCGGGCTGGTCGAAGCAGGTGAACATCCGCTTCGCGTCGGCCGTCTCGAACTGGCTGTAGAGGTACACGCCGCCGTCGACCGGGTCGATGAAGCGGTGCAGCCCCTCACCGGTGTTGGTGTACTGCAGGTCGGCGCGCACGACGAGTTCGTTGTCGGCGGCGAGGTCCGGCAGCGCGAGCCCGGCGTCCTCGGCGTAGCCGGACACGTCGAGCTCGACCCCGTTGAGCGTGGCCCCGCGCACCTGGGCGGCCATCAGGTCGATCCAGGTGGAGGCCCCCGTTCGAGCGCTGCGGAACCGCACCGTCGTGGTGGAACCGAAGGTCCGCACGTCCGGCCCGTTCGCGCCGTCGGAGAGGTCCAGTTCGATCACGTAGGACTCGACGTCGAGCAGCGCCGCGCGCTGTTCGGCTTGGTCCTGGGTGAGGTTCGGCGGGGCCACGGATCACCTCGTTGTTCGTAGGATTCTGCGCACCGGCGTTCCGCGCCGGTGCGGGGCGCTGGAAATCCAATCACGCCGCGGCGTCGCGGTGCCGCCCGACGCCTGATCACCACCGCCGGGCGTGTCGGCGGCGCGGACGAACCCCTGGGAGATCGGGGTGCGGCGGCCGTTCATCCGGGAATATCGGCACATTCCCCATTCGGTTCGGCGTTCTGGGAAGAAGTTCGGGGTGGCGCGGAGTTGTACCTGTCGCGGGTGTCCGCCCGCGCCGAACCGACTTCCGTGCCGTGCACGGAACATTGTGGAGGGTTGTCCATGAGCACCGAGCGCCCCAAGGTCGACTTCTACTTCGACCCGCTCTGCCCCTTCGCGTGGGTGTCGTCGCGCTGGATCCTGGAAGTCGCCCAGGTGCGGGACATCGATCTGAACTTCCGGGTGATGAGCCTGGCCGTGCTGAACTCGGGCCGGGACCTCCCGCAGGAGTACCAGGACCTGATGCTCAAGGCGTGGGGCCCGGTCCGCGTCGCGATCGCCGCCGCCAAGCACCACGGCGACGACGTGCTCGGCCCGCTCTACACCGCCCTCGGCAGCCGGATCCACAACGAGGGCCGCAAGGACTACGAGCAGGTGATCGCCGAGTCGCTGGAGGAGATCGAGCTGCCCGCGTCGCTGGCGGCGGCCGCCACCAGCACCGACTACGACGACGAGCTGCGCGCCAGCCACCACGCCGGGATGGACCCGGTCGGCGAGGACGTCGGCACGCCCACCCTCCACGTGGACGGCGTCGCGTTCTTCGGCCCGATCACCACCCGCATCCCGCGCGGTGAGCAGGCCGGTGAGCTGTTCGACGCGGCGCGCACGCTGGCCGGTTACCCGTACTTCTTCGAGCTCAAGCGGACCCGCACCGAGGCGCCGCAGTTCGGCTGATCCGGATCGTCGCGCAGGTGGCCCGGACCTCGTCGCCGACGTGGGCCGGGCCGTGACTTCGGGAGGTCGGGTGCGGGAGGTGTCGGTCGTGCGGCCGGCGGGCCGGAAGCCCGGTGTCCCGGCGCTGCTGTGCGTGCCGGGGACGATGTCGGACCCGGTGATCTTCGACGGGCTCGCGGAGGCCACCGGGACCGACGTGGTCGTGGCGCCGTGGCTGGAGTGGCCGGGTCCGCACGACATGGCCTCGCTGGGCGCCGAAGTGGCACTGCTGGCGGAGCGGCACGCTCCGGTCGTGCTGCTCGGGCACTCCACCGGGGGCGTGATCGCGTTGTCCGCCGCGTTGCGCACCGACCGGGTGCGCGGCGTGGTCGTCTGCGACAGCGGCGTGAACATGCGCGGGCACGGCGACGTGGACGCGATCATCGACCGGGTGCGCGCGCAGTGGGGCCCGGAGCTGTGGCGCGCGGTCGCCCGGCGGTCGGTGCACCTGCCGCTCCCCGCGGAGGTCGCGGAGCGGCTCGACTCCTATCCGGCCGCTCTGGAGCGGGACGCCGTGCTGGTGGCGTTGCGCAGCCAGCGGGACACGGACCTGGCTCCGCGGCTCGCCGAGCTCGGGCGGCTCCCGGCGCTCGTCGTGCACGGCAGGTTCGACCGCGCCCGCACCCTCGCGCACGCGCAGGAGCTGGCGGACTCGCTGCCTGGTGCGGAACTGGTCGTGCTGGAGTGCGGGCACACGCCGCCGGTGGAGCTCCCGGACCGGTTCGCGGCGGAACTGGTGCGGTTCCTGGCCGGGTTGCCGGACGGGGGTTGATCGGCTCCGCGGCAGCGGTGTGCTCCGCGCTCGCGTTGTGACACGCTCGGTGTCGTATCGATCAGGTCACCCTCGGGAGGAACGCATGGCGGCGCCCACGACCAGCCGAACCGACCACGTCATCGGAGGCGAGCACGTCGCCGGTTCCGGAGCGCGGATCGAGGTGGTCAACCCGGCCACCGAGCAGGTGATCGGTTCGGTCCCCGCCGGAACCGCGGCGGAGGTCGACGCGGCGGTCGCCGCGGCCCGCGCCGCCTTCGACGGTTGGGCGGCCCGCCCGGTGGCGGAGCGGTCGGCCGCGGTGCGCCGGATCTCCGAGGGCATCGCGAAGCGCCGCGACGAGATCGCGGCCACGGTCACCGCCGAGATGGGTTCGCCGATCGGCTTCTCCACCCAGGTGCACGCGAGCGTCCCGGTCGCCACCTCGCGCGGCATCGCCGACCTGCTCGACGCGGGCTACGCGTGGACCGAGGAGTCGGGCAACTCGCTGATCGTCCGCGAACCGGTCGGGGTCGTCGCCGCGATCACGCCGTGGAACTACCCGCTGCACCAGATCGTGGCCAAGGTCGCCGCCGCGCTGGGCGCGGGCTGCACCGTGGTGCTCAAGCCCAGCGAGGTCGCGCCGCTCACGTCGGCCGTCTTCGCCGAGATCGTCGCCGAGGCGGGCGTGCCCGCAGGGGTGTTCAACCTCGTGCACGGCACCGGGCCCGTCGTGGGGGAGGCGCTGGCCGCGCACCGCGACGTGGACATGGTGTCGTTCACCGGCTCCACCCGCGCCGGCCGCCGCGTCTCGGAAGTCGCCGCGCAGACCGTGAAGCGGGTGGCCCTGGAGCTCGGCGGCAAGTCCGCCAACGTGGTGCTGGAGGACGCCGACCTCGCCAAGGCCGTGAAGCTGGGCGTCGCGGGGTGCTTCCCCAACGGTGGTCAGAGCTGCAACGCGCTGACCCGCATGCTCGTCCCGGAATCGCGTTACGAGGAGGCCGTGGAGCTCGCCGTGGGCGCGGTCGCCAAGTACACCGTCGGTGACCCCACCGACGAGACGACCCGCATCGGCCCGATGGTCTCCGACGTGCAGCGCGACCGGGTCGCCGACTACATCCGCAGGGGCGTCGCCGAGGGGGCCTCGGTCGCCGTCGGCGGGCCGGAGGCGCCGGAAGGGCTGGACACCGGCTACTACGTGCGTCCCACCGTGTTCACCGGCGTCACGCCCGAGATGACCATCGCGCGCGAGGAGATCTTCGGCCCGGTGCTGTCGATCCTGTCGTACCGCGACGAGGACGAAGCCGTGGCGATCGCGAACGACTCCGAGTACGGGCTGTCGGGCGCGGTCTTCGGCTCCGACGAGCGCGCGCTGGCCGTGGCGCGGCGCATCCGCACGGGCCAGATCGCCGTCAACGGCGGCGCCTTCAACCCGAACGCCCCGTTCGGCGGCTACAAGCAGTCCGGCAACGGCCGCGAGTTCGGCAGGCACGGCCTGGAGGAATTCCTGGAGGTCAAGTCCATCCAGCGATGACGTCGAGTACTTGACGTACGTCAAGTACTCGACGTACTTTCGACGCAGGCCGGAAGGAGTGCGTCGATGGTGCACTACGACAGTTACACCGAGGCGCGGACGCACCTCAAAGACCTGCTGGATGCGGCGGAGCGGGGGCGCACGGCCACGGTCCGGCGGGACAGCAGCACTGCTGTCGTGGTGGACAGCGGCCGATTGCGCCATTTCCTGGTCAGCACCACCGCGGTCCGGGCGCATGTCGTCGCTGAGGACGAGGGGTGGTCGGTCTTCCTCGACGGCGTCCCGGTGGCGGCTGACGGGGCGACCTTCGACGAAGCCATCGACGAGATGATCGCCGCGCTCCGCGAGTACGCCGAGGACTGGCAGGAGCGGCTTCTGGACGCCCCGAACCATCAGGAGAACTGGGGGATGGTCCAGCTCGTCGAGCTCAGCGACGACCCGCAGTTGCGCGCGTGGTTGCTGGGAGCGGCGGAGTGAAGCCTCCTCGCGCCACCCGGGCCGACCACGAGCGGTTCTGCGCGCGCGAGGGTTGGACGCGCGTCCGGAACGCGAGAGGGCGTACCGGGACGCACCACGTCATCTACGAGCTGACGTTGCCCGATGGCCGGGTGCTGCGCACGAGGATTTCCCATCCCCCTGACCGGAGCACGTACGGCCCGAGCCTCTGGGCTCACATCTTGCGTGACCAGCTTCAAGTGTCGGAGGACGATTTCTGGGCGTGCGTCGACCGAAAAGTGCTGCCGGATCGAGGGTTCCCGGTTCGTTCGTCGTCGGAGTCGCTTCCCGCGGAGTTGGTCCGCTTGCTGGTCCACCGGGCCGGGGTTCCGGAGGCCGAGATCAGGACGATGACCAAAGACGAGGCGATCACTCGGCTGAACGCGTACTGGAACGGTCTCTGACCGCCTGGCGCCTAGGGTGGTGGCGTGGTTCAGGTTCGGGAGTTGCACGAGTGGCCGTCCGCCGAGGCGGAGGCCGTCGCCGTCCAGGAGCGGTTGAGGTCGATGGTGCGCTTCGACGGCGCCCCGGAGGAGGTTCGGACCGTCGCCGGGTTGGACGTCGCCTATGCCGAGGGATCCGATGACGTCATCGCCGCGGTCACGGTGCTGAACCTGGCTGATCTGTCCGTTGTGGACAGTTCGGTGGTCCGGGCGCGGGCGGAATTCCCCTACGTGCCGGGGTTGTTCGCGTTCCGGGAGGCTCCGTCGTTGCTGGAGGCGCTGGCCGGGCTCGACGTCGAGCCGGACGTGCTGGTCTGCGACGGGCAGGGGCTGGCGCATCCGCGGCGCTTCGGCCTGGCCTGCCACCTCGGAGTGCTCACGGACCTGCCGAGCATCGGTGTCGGCAAGACCTCGCTGGGGAAGTACGACCCGCCGGGCCCGGAACGCGGCGACCGATCACCGCTGCTGCTCGACGACGAACCGGTCGGGAGCGCGCTGCGCACGCAGCCGCGCGTCAAGCCGATCTTCGTCTCGGTCGGCCACCGCTGCACCCTCGACGCAGCCTGCGACCTGGTGCTCCGCCTCGCCCCCCGCTACCGCCTCCCGGAAACCACCCGAACCGCCGACCAACTGGGCCGAGCCGAATCCCGACGCTGACGTGATGAAGCGGCCAGCTCCCCGCGGGAGCTGCGTGCCCATTGTGCGGGTGGTCATCGAGAGTCCCTCGTCAGTTTTCCGGACTCGTCCCAGGTTTGCACTCGGATAGGCGTGCCCTGCGCGTCGAACTCACGTTCTTCGGCGATATGATTGTTCCGGTGCCATTTGCGAGAGATTCCAGTGGGACGTCCGAGTGTGAAGTGTTCCTCTACGCGGACGTTCCCATCCGGATACCATTCCCAGGTCGAGCCGTGTTCTTGTCCGTCCCGGGTGCAAGCGGGTTTCGCCGACGTGTTCGTGGCAAGGCTGCGGTTGGCTGCATTCAGTGGGGGTGAGCCGGGTCGTTGTGGCCCTAGATCTGGATCCCGTTCTCGTCCCAAGCTCGGAAGTCGACTTGTGAGCCGTGATCGTCGAAATCGGATTCCGTGGCGATCTGGCCGTTCGGATGCCATTCGCGATGCGTGCCGATCGGTATCCCGTTTCGCATCTGCCCTTCCTTGCGCAGGAGATCCGGGCTCCGCCATTCCTGGTAGGGGCCGTCCGGGTATCCCGCGAAGTAGGAGTGGGTTGATACCACGCGGCCGTCCTGACTTGTTGCTACCGTGACGCCGGTGAACGGCTCGCCTTGGTGGAAGACGTGTCCGGACGCGTCCAGAACGACGTCCTCTTCGTCGATGCGGAGATTGATCACTCCGGCCGGAACTCCTCGAGTCGATTTCGTCCGTGCTATCGGTCAAGGCGTTCGGCGTCGTAGCGGTCTGGTGGTCTCGCTCGGCCCCAGCGTTCGCCGCTGCCCGCTTGCCCGTAACAACGAAACCGGTTGGTAGATGGGAATTGCTGTTCCATGGATGGGTTCTAATGTGAAAAATACTTGCGAACCAGCTCTTCGCCGCTTCCTGGGCGTGCGGCGAGGGTTTCCCGCCAGCGCAGAACGTTGTTCGACGCGGATCGGAACCACTCCACGACGCTGGGCCAGGTCTCCGTCACCACCGGTTCGTCGCCTTCATCCTCGTCATCGGCTTCGCGCGCCATCCAGACGGGAGGTGCTTCCAGGTTGATGAGTGGAGCGGGGATGAACTGGTACTCGTATCCGCCATGGCCGGTAAGCACCAATGCTTCCCGAACGTCGATGGCGGTGTCCTTGAGTAGGTCCGCTGCCTCTTCCTTGAGCTGGGGGCCCGTATCGATCACGCCGAAGGTGCTGCCCGAGAACCACAGTCCCGGGGCTGCTCCGATGAGTCGATAGACTTCCCGCAGCGCTTCGGGAATGGCAGGGGCCCCCTGGCTGCGAGTGAACTCCCAAATTTGCTCGTCGCTCGCGCCTCTGCTGGTTTCCGGCTTCCAGCCCTGGCTTGTCGTATCTGTGAAGATGGCTTGGATCTGAGCTGTGGGGCTGTTTTGTGAATCAGGCACTGAAAACAACCTCTCCATGTGTGTTGCGCGCTTCGATGTTGATATTGGGGAATACGGTTTTAAAGGTGTTGAGGACATTCTGGCACGAACGGCAAACGTCTTCCGTTGGGGTTCCCGGTTCCGGGCGCCTTCCCGGGAAATCGATCAGCATTCGAAGGTCCCCGGTGACCGCTTCTCGCAATGTCGACGCCTGATCTCTGAGCTCAGGCGGGAGGGTGCGGGCGAGCACGCGATCGATGATCTCCGGGTGATCGTCCGGGGTCGTCGCGAGGCGTTTGCCGCTGTGGTCCGGGGCGCGTTCGTTGCTGACCTCGGCCAGCACTTCGCGGATGTGCTTGTCCAAGTCTTTTCGGGTCGAACCGTCAGGGCGACGGGTCATCTCTTCGAGGACTTGGCGAGTGAGTCTCTCGATCTGCTTTGGTTCGGAGTCGGAGGCCCTGTTGGTTCCGCCGATATCGGTTAGCGACCCTTGGTCGTCGACATTGAGGGTGGGGAATATTTGTTCGCTGAAGTTGACCCGCTGTGTCCCGTTCTGCCGTTGCCCCATGTAGGTCTTGGTCAGATCCTTGCCCCCGCTGGACGAGTCCTGCTCGGAGTGCACAGCGCGCCCGTCGATGTCCAGGCGTGCCGTGCTGGAGGTCAACGTTCGACTCTTTCCACGGACAGGTTCGGCTTGAACGGGCTTATTCGGATCGTTGTCGAGGCGCTGGTTCGGATCGCCTTCGATCTGCTTTGCTCGATTTTCTTCCACGCGGCCATTGAGCCGCTGGAAGTCGGCTTCGCGTTGTGCATCGACGTCGAGATCATCCCCCCGTGCTTCCGCGTCGTCCGGGGCGGGGCCGGGGTCTTCGCCGTCGCGGGGCGGGTGGAAGCCGTCGTTGCCAGCCGGGGTGTCGGTGCCGTCGGGGTGGTGGGTGTCCCAGCTGCCGTTCGGGGGCCAGCCGGGGCGGCCGTCGGGGCCCATGTCGGAGGCGAAGACGCGGCCGGTGCCGTCGGTCCAGGCGAGGCCGCGGGGCGCGGTGACGGGGACGCCGAGTTCGCGGGAGAGGTCGCGGGCGAGGCCGCTGGTGCCCGCGTCGCAGGACAGCAGGCGGACGGGTCCGCCGTCGTAGGCGGGGTCGCGGCGCAGCATGTCCGCGAACTCCTTGGCGCTGAAGGTGTGGTCGCCGACCCGGACGCGGCCGTCGGGCAAGGCGTGCACGTCGACGGTGTGGTGCACACCGTCGTCGGGGACGCGTTGCGCTAGGTCCCGCATGTTCTGGTCGTGGTGGTACGACGAGCCGCTGGGAGTCCGGTCGCGGGTCGCTTCGGCCTGGTCGAGCTGGTGCTGGCGTTCCGGCGTGCCGGGCTCGGCGTCCGGGTGCTGCCGGTCGCCGTCGTGCGTGCGCTGGTCCGCGTCGTGCGGCCGTTGCTCCGGGCGGTCGTTCGGGCGGTCGGCCTGCCGGTCGGGCCGCGCGTCGGAGGAGTGGCGGCCGTCGGGACGCGCCGATCCGTCCGCTCGTGATCCGTCGGTGGCCGATTCCGGTCCGTCTCGGCGAGGTGCTGAGGAGTCCGGTCGCGCGTCCGGGCGAGCCGAGTCCTGGGTGCGCGGGGGAGCGGCGTCGGCTCCTTGCGGGTGCGTGCCGGCTCGGGCGTCGCGCGGCGACGGGCCCTCCGGAGTGCGAGAGGGCGAGGCTGCGCCGGGCGCTTCCGGGGCGCGGTTGCTCTGAGGGTGTCCGCTGGGAGCCGGGCTCGCGTGTTGCCGGCCCGCTCCGGTGCCGGCAGGGCGCCCGGGTTGCCCGCTCGGGTCAGGGCGCTGCCCAGGAACCTCCGGGCGTGCCGCAGGACCGTTGGCGCTCCCGATGCCGTCCGGACGGCCGGAGGTTCCGGCGTGCGACGGGCCGTCGGGTCGAGCGGAAGTACCTGGGTGCGACGGGCCATCGGGTCGACCAGGGTTTCCGGCGTGAGATGGGGCGTCGGGTCGGGAGGGCGCGGCGTGCTGTGGGCTCGGGCCGTCGGACCGTGACGGGGACTGGCGAGGGGATTCGGCGTGGCGACCGCCGGGGGAAGGTGGCGGGGTCGAGGTGCGCCCGCTGTCGGGACGGGCGGGGGCGTCCGCGCCTCGGGCGGACGGGGCGAGCGGCCGGTCCGAGCGCGAGCCGCCGGGGCGGGAGCCGTCGGCCGGGTGGTGAGCGGCGCCCGGAGTGCCGGAGGTGCCGGTCCAGCTCCCGGCGGAGCCCGGCCGGTTACCGCCGGAGCCGGGCGTTCCGGCTGCGCCCGGTGCGCCACCGGCGGGTGCGCCGCCCATCGCGCCACCGCCCGCGCTCGTGCCCTGGTCGGCGCGGCCCGCGCCTGCCGGGGCCGCGGGAGGGGGTGCCGCCGCGGGCTCCGCGGGACGCGCCGGAGCGTCCACATTGGACGCGGACGTGGTGCCGGCGGGTCCGGAAGGCTGCGTGCGCGTGGAATCGCCGCCGTGCGGCATCGAGCCCGCGCCGCCCGCGGATCCGCCGGAAGCCGAACCCGAGTCGCCCGGAGTCGTTGCGGACGCGTTCCCGGATCCGCCGGACGCCGAGCTCGACTCGCCCGGAGTCGTGCCGGAGTTCGAGGATCCGCTGGAGGCATCCGAACCACCGGAGCCGGACTCGGACGACGTGTCGGTGCCCCGGGACCCCGTGCCGCCACTGCCGGTGTCCGGCGTGCCGCTCGAATCGCCTGCGCCCGAGGTGGCTGTCGTGCTGCTGTCGCCGTACCCGGAGCCATAGCCGGAGCCGTACCCCGAGCCGCCGGTGGAGGCGGTGTCGGCTCGGCCCGCGCCGGGACCGCCGTCGGCGGATGTAGTCGACGGGCCGCTGGAACCGCCGTCGGCGGACCTGGTCGACGGGCTGCCGGAACCGCCGTCGGCGGACGTGGTCGACGGGCCGCTGGAGTCGCCGTCGGTGGACGACCTGGGTGTCGCTCCGGAATCGCCCGTGGGTGTGGGATCAGACGTCCGCGTGGCAGCGCCGTCGGAGGCGGACGGGGAGTCCGCCGCGTCGGAGCGAGTGCTCGGGCCCTCCGCGCCGGGGGAGGGCGACGCCGCGTCCGAGCCGGACCGCGCACCACCGGAGTCGGTGTCGCCGGACGTGCGCGACCCGGAATCCTCGCCGGACGGCCGCGAACCGCCCTCGGCGGTCGAGCCGCTGTCGGAGCTTGAGCCGCCGTCGCTCGACGAACGGCTCCCGTCCCCGGCCGACGACGACCCGGTGTCGGAAGAGCTCGTGGCCCCTTCGGTGGACGAGGTGCTTCCGCCGCTGCTCGAATCCGCGCTCGCCGTGGACGAATCACCGGACAGCATGTCCTCAATGGACGAACGAGGCGAGGAAGAACCGCTGTCCGACGAGGAATTCGAGCCGCCGGAGTCGCCGGACGATCCGCCCTCCGCGGTGGCGGACGCCGTGCTGCCCGTGGACGTCGAGCTCGCCGCGTCACCACTGCCACCGGTCGAGCCGCTGTCGCCGGACCTGGCGGAACCGCTGTCACCGCCAGCGGAGGAGCCGCTGCTCCCCGAGGAATCGCCCGATCCGCTCACGTCGGGCACGTCCGGGGCGCTGAAGTGGTTCGACAGGGCCGCGCCGCCCGCTCCCATGCCCGCGCCCATGGCGCCACCGGACATCGCGCCGGTGCCGACGGCGCCCCAGTCGACCTTGCCTTCGGTGATGAGCTGCTCGGCGACGCTGCCGATGGCGCCTTGCGCGGCACCGCTGGCGCCTTCCTTGAGGGCCGTTGCGCCGAGGTTCTTGGCGGCGCTCTCGCCCGCCGCTCCGGCGGCGTCCCCGGCGGCACGGCCCGCGGCTCCGGCGGCGTCGCCAGCCACGTCACCCGCGGCTCGCCCGGCCGCACCGGCCGCGCTGCCCGCCGCGTCACCCGCGGCTCCCGCCGCGTCCCCGGCGGCCCGGCCCGCGGAGCTCGCCGCGTTGCCCGCGGCATCGCCCACGGCGTCGCCCGCCGCGTCGCCGACGGCCCCCGCCGCCTTGCGCGCCGCCACGTTCCCGACGCCCTCGAAGACACCGCCGACGGCGCCGCCGATGGCCCCGCTGATCGCCGCGTCCTTGAACTTGCCGCCGTCGAGGCCCTTGCGCTCGCCGGAGGCGATCTGGATGCCCTGCACCGCGGCCTCGATCGCCATGGACGTGGCGACCTCGATGGCCACGTTCTTGGCGATGCTCAGCACGAGCTGCTTGAAGATCTGCATCACCACGGTGCGGGTGATGCCTTGCGCGATGGGAATCCCCGCCGTGGAAGCGCCGAAGCTGAACGCCGCGCTGGCGATCATCGCCGCGATCTGGATCGCGAGCGCGATCAGCGAGGCGATGATGGTCAGCTTGGTGTGCTCGACGTCCAGCGCCGCGTCGTCGCAGCCCTGGCCGAGCTGCTCGCACGCCTCCTGGAGCTTCGGCAGCGCGGCCTCACCGCCGTTGCCGATGTCCTGCCAGAGCTTCTCGAACGCGTCGTGCGTCTGGCCTTCCATGCCGCTCAGCGACTGGCTCGCGCCGCCGTTCGCGTCGCCGGTGACGCCGTCGATGCCGTCGCCCGCCGCCCGCCACGCGTCGGCGAGGCGGCGCAGCGCGTCCTCGTCACCTTCCGGCCAGGACTGTCCGACGACGATCGGCAGCAGCCATTTGACCTCGTCGGGCATCTCGATGCTCATGGCGGTAGGACTCCCCAGTCACTGGTCGGCCAAGTCGGTGTTCAGCTCCGCGGCACGTTGCCGATGTCGGAGGCGGCCTGCTCGTCGCGGCCCTCGGTGTCGTCGGCGGTGGCCGTCAGGTTGTCCTCGATGTTGCCGAGCGCCTCGGCGAGCTTCTTCATGCCGTCGCTGACGTCGGTGCTGTTCTTGACGTAGCTCTCGGCGAACTTCTGCCCGGCCTCGTCGCCGCCCCAGCACTCGCCTTCGGCGTCCAAACCGGACTTGAGCTGCTGGAGCACGCTGCTCAGCTGGTCCCCGGCGTCGCCGATCCGCCTGCCGCCCGCCCGGATCTCCTCCGGGCGCATCTCCATCTGGCCGCTCACCAGCGTCCCTCCGTCATGAAGGACTGCGGTGGCTCGTCGTCGTCCGCGTCGTCGCGGCGGGTGCTCGGCTGTTGGGCCGGCGGCTGCTTGCCGGTGCGCGCGGCACGTTCGGCGGCAGGGTCGGGCGGGGCGACCAGCGGGCCGCTGCTGGGCAGGAAGTCCGTCAGCGACGGCGCCCCGGCGAACACGTCCGGCAGGTCCGGGGTTTCGGCGAGCGCGGCGAAATCGGACTGCAAGGACTGCTGCGCGTTGCCGGTGGCCTCCCGGACGACGCTGGTGATGGTGCGCGCCAGCTGTTCCGGCGTGGTGCGGTCGAAGGCCTTCGCCGACAGCAGGAGCTGTTCCAGCGTGCCCGTCGCGTCGACCCGCGCGGTGACCACGCCGTCGTCGGAGACGACCTCGTGGGTCTTGGCCGCGGCCTCGGTCTGCTTCTCCTGGATTTCGGCCGTGCGGCGGCGCAGGTCCGCGAGCATGCCGTCGATCTGGCCGCGCAGGGCGTCGTTGCTGGTGCGCAGTTCCTGCCGCCGCGCCGCGCCGGTCGGGTCCGGATCGGACACCGTCGCCTCCCCAAGTAGTCGTTCGCCGCACCACGGCGATGTTGATCGCCCCAGCGTAGTGCCGTCGTGCGGGTCACCGGCCGGGTGATTTCCGGCCATTGGTGAGCATGACGTTCCCGGCCGGAGATCGGTGCCCCCCGCTCGCGAAATGACTCCGAACGGCCGCACGCGTACCGCTGAACGGCCTAGCGGAAGTTCCGCAGGGCTTGCTCAGTGGTGTCGGCGGGATACGGGGAGTGACGCAGCGCTTCACCGGCGGTGAGCTCGCCGCGGGCGTGCCGCGCGCACACGTCGGCCAGGCGGACGAGTTCGTCGCGCTGCCCGCGCACGAACTCCGCGTCGACCGGGGCGCCGTGGCCGGGCACGACGATCTCCGGTCGCAGCGCGAGCACGCCGCTCAGCGCCGTCGGCCAGTGCCGCGGGTCGGCGTCCTCGAAGTCCGGGGGCGCGCCCTGCTCGACGAGGTCGCCGGTGAAGACCACCGCCACGTCCGGCACCGACACCACCAGGTCGTGATCGGTGTGCGCCGGTCCGAAGTGGTGCAATCGCACGACGCGCCCGCCCAGGTCCACTTCGGCCGAACCGGTGACCGCGCGGTCCGGCGGGACCACCTCGCTGGCGGCGAGCGCGTCGGCGACGTCGGCGCGCCCCTCGCGGCGGTAGTGCGCGCACCACTGCGCGCGCTGCCGCTCGGCGTGCTCGCGCAGGTAGGCGGCGCATCCCCGGTGCGCCCACACCGGTGCGGGCCGGAACGCGGCGGTGCCGAAGCAGTGGTCGAAATGGCCGTGCGTGAGCACGACGACGCAGGGCAGCGAAGTCTCGGCCCGCACCGCCGCGGCGAGCTCCGCGCCCTGGCGATGATCGCCCCGGGTGTCGATGACCAGCGCCCGCTCCGAGCCCAGCACCAAGCCGGTCGTGAGGTCGAGCTCCTCGTGGCGCCGGGCGCGCACGCCGTCGGCCACCTCCAGCCACCGGCCCGCCCGCTCGGTGTCGCCATCGGTCACGCGGCAACCCTAACCAGGGTGCGAGGCAGCGGCGGGGCGTTTGACACACTGCCTCCGTGCGCGTCTACCTAGGATCTGATCACGCAGGGTTCGAACTCAAGAATCACCTGGTCAAGTGGCTGACCGAGCGCGGTCACGAGGTGACCGACGTGGGCCCCGCGGCCTACGACGCCCAGGACGACTACCCGCCGTTCTGCGTCGAAGCCGCTCGCCAGGTCGTGGCCGACGAAGGCAGCCTCGGGCTGGTCATCGGCGGCTCCGGCAACGGCGAGCAGATCGCGGCCAACAAGGTCCCCGGCGCCCGCGCGGCCCTGACCTGGAACGTCGACACCGCCAAGCTCGCTCGTCAGCACAACAACGCACTGCTCGCCGGCATCGGCGCGCGGATGCACTCCGTCGAGGAGATCGAGGCGATCGTCGAGGCGTTCCTCGGCACGGAGTTCGAAGGCGGCAGGCACCAGCGCCGCATCGACCTGCTCTCCGACTACGAGCGGACCGGCGAACCGCCGGCGCTGCCCGCGGAGTGACCACGACATGACCGAAGCACGCCCGGCCACCGCCCTGCTGACGCCGCTCGTCGCGTTCGGTGGTGCGGTGGCCGGCGTGCTCGTCCTCTTCTTCGGGCAGAGCGCGCTCGCGCCCTACCTGGCGGGCGGCCCCGGCGCCGCCTGCGCGCAACCCGACTGCGCCCTCGGCGTCGGGATCTGGCTGATCGTCGGCGGTTTCCTCGCCGTGTGCCTCGCATTCGTGAGCGGAGTCGTCGTGGCGCTGCGCCGCGGCGCGGCCCCCGGAGCGGTGCGGCGCGGACTGGTCGTGAGCGCCTGCTGCGTGCTCGCGTACCTCGCCGAGTCGATCGTGCTCTGGGTGTTGTTCTGACCCATGCCCGAAGGTCACACCCTGCACCGGCTGGCCGGGCTGCACGACTCCCGCTTCGGCGGCCACCGCGTCCGCGTGTCCAGCCCGCAAGGACGGTTCGCCGCCGGTGCCTCCCGAGTGGACGGCGCGCCGTTCGAGCGCGCGGAGGCGCACGGCAAGCACCTCTTCCACTTCTACGGCCCCGAAGTCGTGCACGTGCACCTCGGGCTGTACGGGACCTTCACCGAATTCCCGCTGCCGCCGCAGGAACCGCGCGGCCAAGTGCGGATGCGCCTCATCGGGCCGGACACCGGCACCGACCTGCGCGGACCCACCGCGTGCGAACTGCTCACCCTCGACGAGGTCACCGCGCTGCGGGAACGGCTCGGACCGGACCCGCTGCGCGCCGACGCCGAACCCGAACGGGCGTGGACGCGGATCTCGCGCTCCCGCACCAGCATCGCCGCGCTGCTGCTGGACCAGAAGATCCTCGCCGGAGCGGGCAACGTGTACCGCGCGGAAGTCCTGTTCCGGCACGGGATTGCGCCCTACACGCCGGGACGTGACCTCACTGAGCAGCAGTGGAAGCTCATCTGGGACGACCTGGTCGAGCTGATGGCCGACGGCGTCCGGGTCGGCCGCATCGACACCGTCCGCCCCGAACACGAACCCGAGGCCATGGGGCGGGAACCCCGGCAGGACCGCCACGGCGGCGAGGTCTACGTCTACCGCCGCGCCAACGCGCCGTGCCTCGTTTGCGGCACGCCGATCGCGACCGCGGACCTATCCGGCCGCAACCTCTACTGGTGCCCTGGGTGTCAGTCTTAGATCTTGCTTTCACGGCTCGTGTGGCTTGGGTGTCCGGGTAGCGGAACCTCAGGCGGTCTGTCGCTGCGGGATCTTTTTCCCGAGTGGCTCCGCCACGAGGGAAAAAGCCGTCCTCGCGAGAAGACACCTGAGAACCCGCCGGTGAGGGCTTTCGACGTGGGCTATGTGCTGCGCACATACAGGCACGGCCTAAGGCCGCTAGGCACGGCTTCGCCGCTAGGCAGGCTTGCTTCGCAGCCCAACTGCAGGGGCTTTGCTGTCTAGGTACGGGCTTTGGGGGCCGGGTGGGTTAGAAGCCGAAGTCGCCTAGGTCGAAGTCGAAGTCTCCGAAGTCGCCGCCGTCGCCTGCGTCGGCCATGTCGCCCGGGTCGCCCATGTCTCCGGGGTCGCCCATGTCGGCTTGACCGTCTTGGAAGCCGTCTGCGTAGGCGGCTTCGGAGACGCCGGGCATGCCGCTGAACATGGCGCTCATCAGGAGGAACGAACCGGCGCCCCAGGCTCCGGCGACGAGTGCGGGCTTCCACCACGGCTCGCTGTACCAGCCCTCGGGGACCGGACGGCCCGCGACGCGCCCACCGGGGTAGTAGTGCGGGGTCTGATCGCTCGGTGACGGGGAGGCGACCTGCTGCCTGCCCTCGACTTCGACCTCGCGGTGCTCGGTGACCTTGCCCGCGCCGTGGCTGAGGTCCGGCAGCTCCGGGCCGGGGTCCAGGCCCATCGCGGTGCGCGCGGCCCGCACGTAGTACAGGCCTTCCATCGCGGTCTGCGTGGTCAACCTGCACTGCTCGGCGGAGCTCGCCTGGTCGAGCTGGGACACGGCGGCGTTGTGCCGTTCGGCCGCGTCGGCCATCGCCTGCTTCGAGGCCTCGTCGGTGCCGTCGATGTTGAGCACCTGGCCGCCGAGGCGCTCCACCCAGCGGCGAGCCTCGGCCCGCGAGTCGTCCAGCTCCTTGCGCGAGCGCTCCAGGGTCTGGCGGCGGGACCACCACAGCGCGCCCACGAGGACGACGGCCGCGACGATGATCAGGATGAGTGCGCCCGACATGGTCCCTCCGAACGGATTCCGGCCCGACGTGTCCGCCACGGCGTCCACACTTTCGAAGGTACCCGTTCGGACGACCACCCCGGCGAGATCGAGCTCCCAACAGCTGCAGCGAACGCTCGACCGGCACCGCTGAACCCGGTCTCCGCCCCCACTGACGGCCACACCCCAGCGGCGAAGCCGTGCCTAGCGGCGAAGCCGTGCAGTGGGCGGCGAAGCCACGCCTGCCTTGCGGCCGGAGGCCGTGCCTGTATGTGCGAAGCACATAGCCCAC
>NZ_JBSFWJ010000077.1:0-28410 GCF_053592695.1 Saccharopolyspora sp. NPDC002578
TGGCGGAACCTCAGTCGTCTTCTCGCTGCGGGATCTTTTTCCCGAGTGGCTCCGCCACGAGGGAAAAGCTGTCCTCGCGAGAAGACGACTGAGAACCCGCTGCGGTGCCGGTTGCTCTGGTGGTCGCTGCTCAGCGGCTTCGCCGCTGACCGGACTAACGACGACTAACGCCTTGCTGTCAGCCGGGGGGCATCACGTTGTTCATCTGCTCCTGGACCGGGCCGATGATGTCGGGGTTCGACAGGCCGATGATGACGGCGATGCCGGCCAAGATGCCGAGGGCCAGCGCGATGATGCCCATGATCATGCCCGCGGTGGCGAGGCCTTGACCGGCCCGCTGCGGCTGAGAACCCTTCTTGCGGCCGATGATGCCGAGCACGATGGCGACGATCCCGAGCACGATCGCCAACGGTGCGAGCACGCCGACCAGGACGCAGAACAGGGACAGCAACCCCAGCACGAGAGCGGCCACCGCCATGGGACTGTTCTTGACCGGTTCTGCCGTGCCGTTCGTGCGGTCGGCCCGGGCGTCATCGCCGCGCGTCCGATCGGCGGGTTCCTCGCCTGAGGGCCGCTCGACGGCGGACGCCCCTCCGGCGGAAGCCCCGGCGGAGGGTGAGCCGGTGGTCCAGGAGGTCCTTTCGTTCGTCTCGACCTCATCGGGCCGGCGCTCTTCCTTGTTCGAGCGGTGTGAACCACGTGAGCTGCGCGAATGCGTCATGGCGAATCTCTTTCACGTTGAGTGGACCCCGGTGGATCGCCGGGTGCGCCGACGGCGGCGCCGTGTCGCGCCGACTCCCGGCGAACGGCCGCGGCGGATCGCGTGGAGCTGACCTCGTCGCTACCGGGTGCCCATCGCGGACGGGTGAACAAACCCACTGCGGATTCCGCGTCCGGGCGGCCTCAGAAGTCGGCGGGTTCTCGCCACGGCGGGGTTTCGGCGGGGTGCGCGGGGCATCATGCAGCGCGTCCAGCGGGGAGGGCGCGAGTTCTCCGGATCGACCCGATCCGGACCGGATCAACGGCAGGCGTGATGAGTGTGAACGAGAAGGTTGCGATGACCCGCTTCGGAGCGGCACGGCTCGGGTTGGTCGGCCTCGCCGTCGCGGCGTCGCTGGCCGCCTGCGGCCAGGGCGAGCAGGTGGCGTCCCCGAAGGACCCGAGCAACGAGTCCCCGTGCGACCTGGTGCCCTCCCAGACGATCCACGAGCTGGGTTTCCACGAGGCGGGCGAGGAGACCACCGACGGCTGCACCTGGAAGTCCGCGGGCGGTGGCGTGGAGCTCGCGGTCGGCGTGGAGCCGGAGCGCTCCGTGCAGGACTTCCGCGACGAGGCCGCGAAGTACTCCGACTTCGGCGAGCTGACCGTCGGCGAGCACCCCGCGGTCCGCGCCAACTCCGGCGACCCGAAGGCCGACGGCAAGTGCGAACTGGTCGTGGCCGCCAACGCCGAGCAGGCCGTCTCGGCCAAGGCCAAGATCCCCAGCGGCGCCACCGCGGACCCCTGCGCCCTCGCTCAACGAGCCCTCGACGCAGCCGTCCCCTCCTGGCCCGCGGCGGAATGATCGCCCCGCTCCACAACGACTGAACCGCACCCCGGCGCGCTGCGGATCACCGTCCCGCCGGACGGGCGCGCGCTGGGACGGCGGCGGTGTCGAGCGGAAGGTGGCGCGGTTGCGGGAGGAGTGCGTGCACCGACTCTTCGCCCTGCGGCTCCGTGGTGGCCGAGCTGTCAGGCGGTGAAAGTGCGCGCACTCCTCCCGCAACCTGTTCGTGGGCGTGTGGGTGACCATTCGGGATCGGTGGCACTTCTGCACTGATTCGCACGCAGGTGGGCCGCTGCGGCTAGCGTGTACCTTGTTCATCCCCGATCGCCACCGGCCTGGATCGGCCATCGAGGAGCAGGCGTCACGCTACCGGCGGCACCCGGCCGAATCGTCCCGTCGGTCCCGCACCCGGTGATCGGCACGGACGAGTCGGCGGCCCCGCCGGAAAGGAACGACCGCATGCGGTACCGCGAGCTCGGCTCGTCCGGCCTGGAAGTCTCCGAGATCGCCCTCGGTTCCTGGATGTTCTTCGACGACGACACCGACCTGGAAGCCAACCGGGCGGTCACCGAGGCAGCGCTCGACGCGGGCATCACCCTGTTCGACACCGCCAACATCTACGGCAACGGCGCCGCGGAACTGGCCTGGGGGGAGATCCTCTCGCGCCACCCGAGGGATTCCTACCTGCTGGCCACCAAGGTCTGGGGCGCCATGCCGGAGACCGGACGGGGCCTGTCCGCGCCCAAGATCGCCCAGCAGATCGACGCATCGCTGACCCGCCTGCGCACCGACCACGTCGACCTCTACCAGGCCCACCGGTTCGACCCGGAGGTCCCGATCGAGGAAACGATCACCGCGCTGCAGCGCGTCGTGGAGCAGGGCAAGGCCCGCCACCTCGGTTTCAGCGAGTGGACGCCGGAGCAGATCCGGGCGGCGATCGATCTCGCCGGGCCGGAGCTGTTCGCGTCCTCGCAACCGCAGTACTCGATGCTGTGGCAGGCGCCGGAAGCCGAACTTTTCGGCCTGTGCGCCGAGAACGACATCGCGCAGATCGTCTGGTCCCCGCTGGCGCAGGGCATGCTCACCGGCAAGTACCGACCCGGCACGCCGCCGCCGGAGGGCAGCCGCCGAGTCGACGCGCAGGGCTCGCGGGCGATGACGGCGATCTTCGACGAGACCGTGGCGCTGGCCGCCGTCGACCGCTTGGCGCCCATCGCGGACGGGGCCGGGCTGGACCTCACGACGTTGGCCCTGGCGTGGGTGCTGCGCCGCGGTGAGGTCGCCGCCGCCATCGTCGGCGCCTCCCGGCCGGAGCAGGTCTGGGCGAACACCGCGGCCTCCGGGGTGGAGCTCTCCCCGGACGTGCTCGCGGCCGTGGACGACGCGCTGGGCGATGCCCCCGTGACCACCCCGACCCTCGCCCCCGGAGCAGTCGAAGGCGTCCGGCGCGGCTGAGCGCTCCGTCCGCAGGTCTTCGACGCGTGGCGGCTCGCGCACCTCGGCGGTGCCTCGCGTCGCGGACCGCGCGACCGGGTCCGGCGAGAGCGCACGCCTACGGCCTCGTCGGCAGCTCGCGGCGTTCGGTTCGCGGTGGGCGATCCGCCGTACGCGTGAAGTGGCGAGGCGACCTGTTCGGTGGCTGACGGCCGGGCTCGAATCGCAAGACAGTGGGGAGCACCGCCGATCACTCGCCGTGACGAGAGGGGCCCGCCGATGCAGACGCCCGAGCCGTACGTCCTCGATCCGGACGCGACCGACATCCACGCCGAGGCCGCGCGCGTGCGCGAGCGCGGCCCGGTCGCGCAGGTGTTGCTACCGGGTGAGGTCGTGGCCTGGTCGGTCTCCGATCCGGCGGAGTTGCGGCGGTTGCTGACCGATCCGAGGGTGTCGAAGGACCCGAACCGGCACTGGCCCGCCTGGATCAACGGCGAGGTCTCCGAGGACTGGCCGCTGATGGCGTGGATCGCCCGGCAGGACATGCTCAACGCGTACGGTTCGGAGCACCGGCGGCTGCGCTCGCTGGTCTCGCAGGCGTTCACGGCTCGCCGGGTCGAGGCGATGCGCCCGTGGATCGGGCAGGTCGTCGAGGAACTCCTCGACGAGCTCGCCGAGGACGGCGCCGACGTCGTCGACCTCCGCGCGCGGTTCTGCTATCCGCTGCCCATCGAGGTGATCTGCCAGCTGGTCGGCGTCCCCGAGGGCGGTCCGCGCGCGCAGCTGCGGTACCTCACCGACGTCCTGGTGTCCACCACGGCCGAACCCGGTGCTGCCGCCGCCGCGTTCGACGCCGGGCGGAACCTGTTCCTGGAGCTCATCGCCGAGCGCCGCCGCGACCCCGGCGACGATCTCACCAGCGCGCTGCTCACCCTCCGCGACGAGCAGCACTCCCTTCTCTCCGAGGAGGAGCTGATCCAGACCCTGCTCCTGCTCATCGGCGCCGGGCACGAGACGACCGCGAACCACCTCGACCACGCGATCACGGCCCTGCTCACCCACCCCGACCAGCTCGCGCAGGTCCGGTCCGGCGAGCGCGGCTGGGACGACGCGATCGAGGAAGCGCTGCGCTGGCAGCCGCCAGTCTCGGTGATGCCGCTGCGCTACGCCGTCGAGGACATCGCGGTCGGGGACGTGACGATCCGCGCGGGCGACCCGATCCTGGCGGCCTTCGGCAGCGCCAACCGGTGCCCGCGAGCGCACCAGGACGCCGATCGCTTCGACATCACCCGCGAGGACAAGGAGCACCTGACCTTCGGCCACGGCACGCACTTCTGCCTCGGCTCGTCGCTGGCCCGCATGGAATCGGAGCTCGCGCTACCGGCTCTGTTCGACCGCTACCCGAACCTGTCGCTCGCGGTCCCGGCGGCCGAGCTCCGCCCCTACCCCTCCTTCATCTCCAACGGCCACGACGAACTCCCTGTTCACTTGGGGGTCCGTTCGGGATGACCTGCGTGGGGGTCGGGTGGCGGAACCTCAGCTTTCTTCTCGCTGCGGGATCTTTTTCCCGAGTGGCTCCGCCACGAGGGAAAAAGCCGTCCTCGCGAGAAGAACGCTGAGAACCCGCTGCGGTGCCGGTTGCGAGGGTGGTCGCCGCTCAGCGGCTTCGCCGCTGACAGGACAAAGATCAGCGACGCCGCTCAGTTGGAAAGACGAGAAGTGAGGTTCCGCCACCTGATGCGCTGAGGGGTGCACCCGGCACGGGCCACTACAGCCAGTCGTGTTCGCGGGCGTAGCGGGCTGCTTCGTGGCGGGTTCGGGTCTGGGTCTTCTGCAGGGCGCTCGACAGGTAGTTGCGGACGGTGCCTTCCGCGAGGTGCAGGCGTGCGGCGATCTCGGCGGCCGAGAAGCCGTCGCGGGTCGCGCGCAGGACGTCGAGTTCGCGTTCGGTGAGCGGGCAGTCGTCGACTACCGCGAGCGCGGAGACGTCGGGGTCGATCCAGCGCTTGCCCGCGTGCAGCGCCTTGATCACCGACGTGATGTGCGCGGGTTCCGCGGATTTGCTGACGAAGCCCTGGACGCCGAGCTTCAACGCGCGGCGCAGCACGCCGGGCCGCGCGTGCCGGGTGAGCATGAGGATCACCTGTCCCGGTCGTTCCCGGCGGATCTCGGCGACGGCGCCGAGGCCGTCGACCCGCGGCATCTCCAGGTCGATCACGAGCACGTCCGGCTCGTGCCGCAGGGTGGCGGTGACCGCGGCCCGGCCGTCCTCGGCTTCGGCGAGGACCGTGATCTCGCCTTCCAGGGGCAGCAGGGCGGCGAGCGCCTTGCGCAGCAGCGCCTCGTCGTCGGCGAGCACCACCGTGGTCATCGGGTCTCCTCCCGGTCCGGCAGGTCGCGGAAGGCCGCCGCGGTGCGGAACCGGCCGTCCCGCCGCGACACCTCCAGCTCGCCGCCGTGATCGGCGACGCGCTCGCGCAGCGCGGCGAGCCCGCTCAGCTCCGGCGGACCGGACTCCGCCGCGCCGTCGTTGACGATGGTGATGCCGGTGGCCGACAGCGTGATCCGGACCTGGCCTGCCTGGGCGTGGCGCAGGATGTTCGTCGTGGTCTCGCGCAGGACCTGGCCGAGCAGCTCGCCGATGCGCGGGTGCGCGTCGGCTTCGCGTTCGACGCGCACCCGAATCCCCGCCGCCTCGAAGAGGTTCTTCGCGTTCTCCAGCTCCGCGGACAGGTTCAGCCGCCGCTGGGCGTGCGCGAGTTCCTTGGTCTGCACGATGGTGTCGCCGACCAGGGTGTGCACCTCCCGCAGTTCCTCCCGCACCCGGCCGGTGTCGACGTCCAGCAGCTTCTCGGCGAGCGCGACCTTCAGCTTCACCACGTGCAGCGTGTGGCCCTGGATGTCGTGCAGGTCCCCGGCGAAGCGCATGCGCTCGCGCATCACGGCCAGTTCGGCGTCCCGCTCCCGCGACTGCTCCACTTCGGCGATCAGGTCGTAGAAGCGCTGGTTGAGGAACACGAAAGCGGTCCCCACCGGCAGGGTCAGGGCGGGCACCACGACGTACTGGAAGAGCCGGGCGCCGGTGTCGTCGCCGTGGACGAGCAGGTTCGCCGCACCCAGCGCGGCGACGAAGGCGGTCAACCCGAGCAGCGCCGCGAGCCGGTGGCGGCGCAGCGGCGGGATCAGGAACGCGCCCACGAGGCAGACCCCGTAGGCCGCGCCGTAGGCGTCGGTGAGCGCCCCGGCGAGCCACACCGCCGCGGTCACGACCAGGCAGGGCCGGGCGACGCGGAGGAAGTCGCCCGCCGTCCAGCGCTCGGCGGTCGCCACGGCCGCCGCGACTCCCACTGCCTGGATCACGACGTGCGCCCAGGTTTGGGCCGTGAGCACCAGCGAGGCCACGCCGGCGATCGCGACCGGCGGCACCGTCGTGATCAGGTTGAGCGTGCGCAGCCGCTTCTGCAGCGCGCCACCGGTCCAGCTCGGGCGGCCCGCGGGGCGGGTGTCGGTCATGGTCCTCCGGTTCGGGCGGTGGTTCTCGCCGAGCATGCCGCACCGGTCGGCGACGCCACCAGTGACACCACGTCAGGTCCGCGGGGGCGGCCACGTCACGGTGCGGTGGTGACGCGGCCGCACTACTGAGCGGCCCCGGATCGCGATGAGATCGGGACATGCCCACGACACCGGTCCTCGTCGCCCTCGCCCTCGCTCCCCGGGCCCTGCCCGCACCCAGGCATCGACCGGCCGCCCTGCGAACCAGGTCGGCGGACGCGCCCCGCTCTCTCCGGCCGTGCGAGCACGCCTCGGCCACGGCTGCCGAGGCGTCTCCGCGATGACCGGCGGGACCCGCGTCGCCGACCGCGACCGGACGATGCACGCGAGAAGGAGTTCGATGCGCAGGTTCCTGCTGCCGGTGGCCCTCGGCGCCGCCCTCGCCGCGACGACCTCGGTGGTGGTTCCGGCGCTGTCCGCGGCACCGGCCACCGATGAGCTGAACTGGGGCCCCTGCCCGGAAACGCCCGTTCCGACACCGGATCTGGAGTGCACGACGCTGCGGGTCCCGCTGGACCACCGGGACCCCGGAGGCCTCACCATCGAGCTCGCGATCTCGCGCCTGCCCAGCACGAATCCCGAGCAGCGGCGCGGTGTGCTGTTCACGAACCCGGGCGGGCCCGGCGGCAGCGGGCTGGACTACCCGCAGCTGCTCACGAGCACGGCGCTGCCCTCGCCGCTGCCGCGCAGCGTGCGCGACCGGTACGACGTGATCGGGTTCGACCCGCGCGGAGTCGGTCACAGCACGCCCGTGACGTGCGACCTGACGCCGGAGCAGTTGGCCATCGGGAACCTGCCCTACGCGAACGACCCGGCCGACGTGGTGCGGCAGGCGGAGGTCGCGAAAGCGGAGGCCCGCCAGTGCGCGGAAGCCGAGACCGGCGCGATGCTGCCGCACACCACCACGGCGAACACCGCCCGCGACATGGACCGGATCCGCGCGGCGCTGGGGGAGCCCACGGCGTCCTACCTCGGCGCCTCCTACGGCAGCTACCTGGGCGCGGTCTACGCGACGTTGTTCCCCGAGCGCGGCGACCGGATCGTGCTGGACAGCAACCTCGGTCCGGGCGGCTACGGCATCGAGGCGATGCGGGCCTTCGGCCGCGGCATGCAGGAGCGGTTCCCGGACTTCGCGGAGTTCGCCGCCCGGCACCCCGAACACGGGCTGGGCGCCACACCGGACGAGGTGACCGCGAAGTACCACGAGCTCGCCGCCCGCCTGGACCGCGAACCGGTCGCGGCCTACACCGGCTCGATCTTCCGCGGCATGACGTTCTCCTCGCTGTACGGCTCGGACATGGGTGCGCTGGCGCGGGCGTGGCAGTCCCTGGACCGGGGCGAGGAACCCGAGGTGCCGGGCGGCGAGCCGCCCGAGTCGGACAACGTCCCGGCGGCCCGCTTCGCCGTGCTCTGCGGCGACTCGGCCTGGCCGCGTGCTGTGCAGAGCTACCAGCGGGACGTAGCGGTCGACCGGGAGCGGTACCCGCTGATCGGCGCTGCGTCGGCGAACATCGCGGCCTGCGCGTTCTGGGCGACGGACCCGGTCGAGCCGAAGGTGGCGATCACCGACGGCGGCCCGTCGAACGTGCTCATGGTGCAGAACGAGCGCGACCCGGGGACGCCGTTGAGCGGCGCGCGCGAACTGCGGTCGGCGCTCGGCGAGCGCGCCCGGATGGTGACCGTCGAGGAGGGCGGTCACGGCGTCTACGCGGTCGGCGCCAACCGCTGCGCGAACGACGCGGTGACGGAGTTCCTGGTCACGGGTGAGCGGCCGGAGGACACCACCTGCGCGGCGCAGCCCCGCTGAAGGCTCGTCGCGGCGTGCGGCTTCCTCGGCGTCCCTTGGTTGTGTGCGGCGGCGATTTCTCAGGTATATCGGCGAAATCGCTGCCCGCTCGAGGAAGCCGCCGCGAACCCGCCGGGGATCGGCTCTCGGCGTCCGACCACCGCTCCGCGGCAGACCAGGAGGACGACCGCACCTCGCGGGTGACCGCCGACGCCGATCACTCCCGCGGGGGACGGGTGCGGAGTTGGTTGCGGAGGATCTTGCCGGCGGCGGATTTCGGGATCACGTCGACGAATTCGACGGCGCGGACCTTCTTGTGCGGGGCGATCCGCTCGGCCACGTAGGCGAGGACCGCGTCGGGGGAGAGCTCGCTCCCGGCGCGTCGCACGACGAACGCCTTCGGCACCTCCTCGCCGTGGTCGTCGCGGATGCCGATCACCGCCGCGTCGTCGACGGCCGGGTGGGTGAGCAGCAACGCCTCCAGCTCGGCGGGCGGCACCTGGTAGCCCTTGTACTTGATCAGCTCCTTGACGCGGTCGACGATCGTGAGCACGCCGTCGGCGGTGATCGTCGCGACGTCGCCGGTGTGCAGGTAGCCGTCCGCGTCGAGGGTCTCCGCGGTGGCCGCGGCGTTGTTCAGGTAGCCGGACATGACGTTCGGGCCGCGCACCCACAGCTCACCGCGCTCGCCGGGCCCGACGTCCGCGCCCGTCGCCGGGTCCACCAGGCGGCACTCGACTCCGGGCAGCGGGACACCGCAGCTCGCCGGGTCGAGGTCCAGCCGGTCCTCGGGGACCGCGTGCGAGACCGGGGACATCTCGGTCATCCCGTAGCCCTGCACGACCGCGCACCCCAGCCGTTCGGTGAGCGCCTTGCCGAGCTCCCCGTCCAGCGGCGCGGCGCCGGAGAAGACGATCTCCAGGCTGGACAGGTCGTAGGAGTCGACGAGCTCGTCCTTGGCCAGCGCGAGCACCGTGGGCGGCGCGACGTAGAGCTTGCGGACCCGGTGCTCGCGCACCAGGCGCAGCATCTCGGCGAGCTCGAAGCGCGGCATCGTGGTCAGCGGCGCGCGGGTGTGCAGGCAGTGGTTCATCAGCACGGTCATGCCGTAGATGTGGAACAGCGGCAGCACGGCCAGCTGAGCGCTGCCCCTGGTCGAGGACACCATCCGGTCGAACTGCAGGACGTTGGCGACGAGGTTGAGGTGGGTCAGCACCACGCCCTTGGCCCGGCCGGTGGTGCCCGAGGAGTACGGCAGCACCGCCGTGCCACCGCCGCCGGTGACCGGCGCGGGCGGCGCGCCGCGCTCCGCCGCGAGGTCGGCGAGGCTGCGGTGCCCGTCGGCGGGTTCGAGGGTGAACACCGCATCCGGGCCGATCCCGGCCTTCGCCGCGGCCGCCACCACCTTGTCCCGCAGTGCCGCCGCCGTGATGACGAACCGGGCGCCCGAGTCGGCGAACTGGTTCGCCAGCTCCCCGGCCGTGTAGAGCGGGTTCGCCGTCGTCACCGTGGCGTTGGCGCGCAGCGCGCCGTGGAAGGCCAGCACCCACTCCGGCGAGTTCGCCCCGACCAGCCCGATCACGTCCCCGGTGCGGGCACCGCGGGCGTGCAGTCCGGCGGCGACGCCGTGCACGGCGGTGTGCAGGTCGCCGAACGTCATCGCGGTGCCGGTCGTGCCGTCGACGAGCGCGGTCTTGTCGGCGTGGTCCCCGGGGCCCGCCCCGAACAGGAACTCGGTCAGCGAGACGTCCGGGACGTCGACGTCGGGGTACGGGCTGCGGATCGCCATGGGACTCCTCGAATCTCTGCTGCGAGCTCGGTGCGGGTAGCGGGTGGGGCGGAAGCTCTGCGGATTCCACTGCTCAGGGGCGCGTTTTCGTGCATGTCCACTGTGGATTCGCCGTCCTCGCGGGGAAGTCGCTTAGGACCCGCCGGTGGTCGGCTTCGTCGAGCCGGTCACTGCTCAGCGGCTGCACCGCTGAGCAGCTCGGGGCGCGAGATCACGGGCTCTCAGGGACGGCGCGGCGGCCGGAGGCGTGCCCGGCCGCGCGGTAGGCGTAGGTGTAGTTGCGGGCGTTGGCCAGCCCGGTGACGTACCCGCGCAGCTCGCGGGTGGCCGCGGCGTTGCCCGTCGCGTAGAGCCCGTCGACCGGGGAACCGTCGCGCCGGAGCACCCGGGCGTCCCGATCGATCCGCAGGCCGAGCGTGCCCATGCCGAACCCGACCAGGGACAGTTCGAGGGCGTGGAACGGAGGTGTCCGCAGCGCGCCCAGGCAGGGGTTCGGCCCGTGGGCCGGGTCGCCGTAGGTCCGCCGCACGAACGGCAGCGAACCCCGGCCGAACTCGGAATCCCCGCCGAGGTCGGCGGCCCGGTTGAACTCGGCGACGGTCCGCTCCAGCCCGTCCCCGTCGACGCCGATCAACCCGGCCAGTTCGCGGAGGTCGTCGGCGCGCGGGATCGAGCTCGGCCACGGCGCGCCCGGCGCGTGCGGGCCTATGCCGTAGCGGCGGCGGAACTCGTCGTCGACGACGAGCCAGCACGGCACGTTCGCCCATCGGCGCTGCCGGGCGTCGAAGCGGCGCAGCGCGCTGATCAACGCACCGTAGTAGCTCTCGTCGCCGAACCGGCGCCCGTCCCGGTTCACGATCAGCGAGTGCGGCGAGCCGAGGTGCGTCAGCAGCGGTCGCACCAGCGTGACGTCCGTGCCGGGGTGGACCTCGCCGGGGAACGCGTGCCCGACGCTGAAGAACGGGTCGGCGCCCCGGACCAGGCCCGCTCCCGCCTGCTCGGCGAGCGCGATCGAATCGCCGTCGACCACCGGGGGAGCGCTCTCGACGAGTTCCGGCAGGTCCTCCAGTTCGGCGCCCTGCGAGGAGCCGCCGTAGCCGCCCGCCGCGATCAGCACGCCGCCGCGGGCCCGGACCCGCACCTGCCCGTGCGGCCCGTCGAGCACGGCGCCGACGACGGTCGTGCCGTCGAGCAGCAGCTCGCGCGCCCTGGACTCCAGCAGGCACTCGACGCCCCGGCGCACCAGCGCCTCCCGGACGAACGCGGCGGCGAGCCCGACCCCGTGGGTCAAGCGGTCCGCGTTCCGGTCGTCGCGGCGTGAATCGGCGTACTGCTCGGTGCGGCTGACGCCCACGTCGTAGTACGGCCCCGGCCGCAGGTGCTCCCGCCACGGGCCGAGCTCCCGGCCGTCGACGACGCACTCGAACAACCGCCCTTCGGCCGTCGAACCGGGCGCGGGGTAGTAGAGGTCCGGAGCTCCCGGGATGGTCCGCAGCGGCACGCCCGCCGACGCGAACCACGCGGTCGCCTCCCGGGCGTCGTGGAGGTAGTCGCGCCGGGCCGCGCGGTCCACCGGGCGGTCGCCCTGGACGTGGTCCAAATAGGACTCGACCGCGTCGATCGGGTCGTCCTGCGGTGACTGCAGGGGATTCCCGCCGACCCAGACGAACCCGCCGCTGTAGGCCGCGACTCCGCCCACGAACTCGGACCGCTCGGCGACGAGGACCTCGCCGCCGAGCTCGGCCGCCCGCACCGCCGCGGCGAGCCCGCCGAGCCCACCACCGATGCAGAGGAAGTCCACCTCCCGGTCCACCACCACGTCGGCGTCCGGCGCGGCGGACGGAGCCTCCGCAGGTGTGCGGCGGATCGGATCGAGCACGGTCGATCTCCTCTCGGAAACTGCGGTCGAATTCCTGTGCTGAGGGGCCCTTGCAGCGTGATCTTCTGGTCGTTGTCCTGTCAGCGGCGGAGCCGCTGAGCAGTGACCGGCTTGAGCAAGCCGACCACCGGCGGGTTCTCAGCGGCTTCCTCGCGAGGACAGCAATTTTGCGTGTGGCGGAGCCACTCGAAAAATTGATCCCGCAGCGAGGAAGCCGCTGAGGTTCCGCTGAGCAACCAGCTACGCAGGTCAATCTGAAAGAATTCCTAAGCGGTCACACCGGCAGCCGTTCGCGGCTGGTCTCCCGCATGGTCAGCACCGTCACGAGACCGACCACCGCGACGCCCATCACCCAGAACGCCGGAGCCATCGGGTCCCCGGTGCTCTGCACGAGCTGCGCGGCGATGTAGGGCGCGCTGCCCCCGGCGATGATCGTGCCGACGTTGAAGCCCAGCGCCACCCCGGTGTAGCGCACGCGTCGCGGGAACAGCTCGGTGAACTGGGGGAACGCCGGGACCTGCGCGAAGCCGTTGAACGACATGTAGACGACGTAGACGAGCCCGACGACGACGATGCTCGACGTCGCCCCGAGCACCGCGAAGGCGGGCCAGGCGATGACCAGGTAGCCGACGTACGCGGTGATCAGCACCGGCCTGCGCCCGAACCGGTCCGAGAGCGCACCGGCGATCGGGTACGTCACGCAGGCGAGCGCGATGCCGATCGCCGAGGTCCAGTACACCGCCTGCTCCTCGAAACCGAGGTCGTTGATCAGGTAGACGTTGAAGTAGGTCAGGCCGATGTAGCCGCTGCCGTTCATCGCGATCGCGATGCCGATGACCCGCAGCACCGCGCCCGGGCGCTCCTTGACGACCTGCAGCAGCGGACTGCGCACGACTTCCTGCTTGTCGGCCATCTCGGCGAACTCCGCGGTGTCCTCCAACCGGACCCGCACCCACAGGCACAGCACCGCCAGCGGGATGGAGATCAGGAACGGGATCCGCCACCCCCACGCGGCCATCTGCTCGTCGGTGGTCAGCGTGCTGACCAGGCCCACGATCGCCGCCGACAGCGCGAAGCCGAAGGTCGAGCCGAGCGCCGTGACCGAGCCGTAGAGCCCGCGCCGCCGGGGCGGGGCGGACTCCGCGACGTAGGTCGCCGCGCCGCCGATCTCGCCGCCCGCCGAGAACCCCTGCGCCAGCCGGATCAGCACCAGCAGCACCGGCGCGAGCACGCCGACCGCGGAGTACGTCGGCAGGATGCCCAGCAGCCCGCAGCACACGCCCATCGCCACGACCGTCACGACCAGCGCGTGCCGCCGGCCGCGGCGGTCGCCGAGCCGCCCGAAGAACCAGCCGCCGATCGGCCGCATCACGTACGCGGAACCGAACACCGCCAGCGTGAGCAGCAGCGACACGGCGGGCTGGCCGCTGGGGAAGAACAGCGGGCCGATCGTCACGGCGAGGAAGGCGTAGACGCTGAAGTCGTAGTACTCGATCAGCGTGCCGACGCCGCCCGCCATGGCGGCGCGGCGGGCCATCGCCGGGTTCGTCCCGGTCGTCGTCGCCGCACCGGCGGGTGAGGTCGTGTCGGGCATGGTGGAGCTCCTGATCATCGTTGATCGGGTCGGCGGAACGGGTCGCCGGTGAGGTGGTGGTCGGCGCGAGCCCTCAGCGCGGCGGGCCGGAATCGGCGGCGTGCTCGGCGAGCAGGAGCTTCAGCGAACCGCCCGCCTCGATCACCCGCCGCGCCCGGTCGCTGGGCGGCTCGCCGTGCAGCTCGGTGCCGCCGGAGCGGACCACGGCCCGCCGCCACTCGACCGCCACGTCGTCGCCGGTGCCGACCGCCGTGCTGATGCCCGGCACCGTCAGCAGCGGCATGCCGTTGTAGGTCTCGCCGCGCCAGAAACCGGGGGAGAAGGACTCCGCCAGGACCGCCGCGATGCCCAAGTCGCGCAGCGCGACCATCGGCGGGTAGTGCGGGTGCCCGTAGCCGAAGTTCCGGCCGCCCACGATCACGTCGCCCGGCCGCACGCGGTCGGCGAAATCCGGGTCGTAGGCCCGCATCACCTTGCCGCGCAGGAAATCCGCGTCGTAGGACTTGATGTTCTCGACGCCGATCACCAGGTCGATGTCGAAGTCGTCGCCGAACACCCAGGCCACCCGGCCGCGGATGACGTCCGGCGGCGGCGGGTAGTCGCGCGCGGCGCTCATGCCCGCGTCACCTCCTCCGCCGAGGTGATGGTGCCCGCGACGGCGCTCGCCGCGACCGTGTAGGCCGAACCCATGTAGATGTTCGCCTCGGTGCTGCCCATCCGGCCGGAGATGTTGAGCACGCCGGTGGAGATGCAGTTCTCGTCGGCTTGCAGCGGTTTCTGGTAGCCGAAGCAGAAGTCGCAGCTGGAGCGGGCGATCTGCGCACCCGCGGCCCGCAGCACGTCGAGCAGCCCCTCGGCCTCGGCCTGCCGGTGCACGGCGTCGGAGGTCGGCACCACGTTGAGCTCCACGCCCGGACCGACCTGCCGCCCGTCCAGGACCAGGGCCGCGGCCCGGATGTCCTCGATCCGCCCGCTGGCGCAGGAACCGATGAACGCCTTGGTGACGGGAGTGCCGGACAGCTCTGCGGCGCCGCGGGTGTTGGCGGAGCGGGCCGAACCGGGCAGCACCACCTGCGGGCGCAGCGCCGAGAGGTCGATGGTGTGCACGGCCGCGTACTCGGCGCCGGGATCGGGCAGCTGCGGGGTGAAGTCCGCCGCCGCGACCCGCCGCGCGTAGGACAGCGCGGCCTCGTCGGGCTCGAACACCGCCGACACCGCGCCGGTGAACATCGCCATCCCGCACAGGCCCTGCCTGCGGTCGATGGACATCGGCCGCGCGCCCGGCCCGGCGAACTCCATCACCTGGTGCGCGCACCCGTCGGCGCCGAACTCGCCGATGATGTGGTGCACCAGGTCCCTGCTGTCCACGCCGGGGGCGAACTCGCCGGTCAGCTCGAAACGGGTGGTGCGGGGGACGTCGAGGTGGATCCGCCCGGAGACCCACGCCTCCAGCAGGTCCCGGCGCACGCCCCAGCCCAGCGCGCCGAACGCGCCCGCGCCGGAGATGTGGCCGTCGAAGTGGATCAGGAAGTTGCCCGGCAGCGCGTAGCCGAGCTCGGCCATCACCTGGTGCCCGATGCCCTGGGCCTCGTGCAGCGGGATGCCGTAGAACTCGCACCAGTCGCGGGTGACCTGGTGGACCTCCTGCTCCTTGTCGGTGCCCTTGGTGAGCATGTGGTCGATGAACACGAGGTAGCGCTCCGGCTCGGCGAGCTCGCGGATGCCGAAGTCGTCGTGCATCTGCCGGAACATCACGTCGGTGTAGCCGGGGAAGTCGTAGGCGATCATGTGGTCCGGCCGCACCGGCAGGTTCTCGCCCGCTTTCACGGAGGCGACGCCCGCGGCCCTGGCCAGGATCTTCTCGGTGATCGTGCTCGGCATGGCGCTCCTTCAGGCCGTTTCGGCGGCGGGCAGGTACGAGCGCTGCTGGCGCTCGATCTCCGGCATGCCGATGAGCTCGACGAAGTCGTGGTGCGCGGTGGCGTCGGCGCTGACCTGCGCCGGGGGTTCACCGGCGGCGAGCCGGCGCAGGGATTCCTGAGCGGCGCCGGTCACCGCCATCAGCACCTGGGTGGGCAGCAGCGCGATACGGACGCCGATCTGCTCCATCACCTCGGGGGTGAACTCCCGCTCGGTCCACGCCGAGGCGGTCAGCGTCGCCATCAGCGGGACGCCGGCGACCTCGTGGCAGCGCCGCCATTCCTCGGTGCTGGTGAACGTCTTGGTGACCGGCATGATCAGGTCCGCGCCCGCCGCCGCGTAGGCCTCGGCGCGGCGCAGCGCCTCGTCGCCCTTGGCGTCGGTGCGGGCGATCACGAGCATCCCCGTGGCCGCCGCCGCGTCGCGCACCGCGCGGATCTTGCCGGTGGCCTCGGGCAGGTCGAGCAGTTCGAGCTCGGCTCCGGGGATGAGCGGGCAGCGCTTCGGGGAGCGCTGGTCCTCCATGAACACGGCGGCGACCCCGGCGTCGGCGAACCGGCGCGCGGTCCGGGCGGCGTTGACGGCGTTGCCGTAGCCGGTGTCGATGTCGGCGATGACGGGCAGCGGGCTGGCCTCGCGGATCGTGCGGACGGCCTGCAGGTTCTCCGACATCGTGTAGAGCTCGGCGTCCGGGTAGCCCAGCGCCGCGGAGATCGCGAACCCGGACGCGCACAGCGCCGGGAATCCCGCCTGCTCCGCCAGCCGTGCGGTGAGCCCGTCCCAGACACCGGGTGCCTGGACGAGTCCTTCGTTGATCATCTCGCGCAGATCCACTGACCACTCCCTTGTGTATCGTGATCCGAAACGCGTTACGAAACTGTGCGGGAGGGGGCGGGCCATGTCAAGCAATCGGCACCGCGGGGCTGGTGACGGCCCGTCCACGCCCCGCGCGCCGGACGAGGTGGCGGCTCGGCCACCAGCGGGACACTGATCGAGTACCGGGCGGCGAGGACTCGCTAGCCTGGTACGCCACGGACGCGACGGGTGAGGTGACGGTGGGACAAGAGGCTGCCGAAGACGGCGCCGGGCGGGAGACCGTCGGCTCGGTGCTGCGCGCCTGCCAGCTGCTCGGCCACTTCAGCGCGCAGCGGCCGGTGATCACGCTCGCGGAGCTCACGGCCGCCAGCGGGCTGAACAAGCCGACCGTGCACCGGCTGATGAGCTCGTTCGTCGAAGCGGGCTGGATGCACCGCGACCACAGCGGCGCCTACCGCGTCCGGATGCCGGTGTTCACCATCGGCGCCGCCGCGCTCGCCGGGTTCGACCTGCGCACCGAGGCGCGGCCGGAGCTCGAAGCGCTGGCCGAGCGCTTCGGCGACACGGCGTTCCTGATGGTCCCCTCCGGCGCCGGGGCCGTGTGCATCGACCGGGTCGAGGGCGGCAAGCCCATGGTGCTGGCCGCGGTCGCCATCGGATCGGTGCTGCCGTTCCACGCCGCCGCGGCACCCGTGGCGATGGTCGCGTTCGACTCCGAGCTGCGCCGCCGGGTCCTGCGGGAACCGCTGCCCGCGTTCACCGGCGAGACCGTGGTCGACCCGGCGGAGTTCGCCGAACACCTCGACCGGGCGCGAGCGGAAGGGATCGCCCGCAGCCGCAACGACTACCTGCACGGCGTCTCAGCGGTGGCCGCTCCCGTGCTCGGCTCCGGCGAGTCGCTGATCGGCACGATCAGCCTCGGCGGCCACAGCGACGACTTCACCGGTGCCGCCGGTGACGACCGGGCCGAAGCGGTCCGCGCCGCGGCGAGCCGCCTCAGCACCACCCTGAACGCCGCCCGGGTTTAGCTTGCCGTGTTTTGATCTCGGCTTGAGTGGCTGGTTGGGTGGCGGAACCTCAGCTGCTTCCTCGCTGCGGGATCTTTTTTCCAAGTGGCTCCGCCACGAGGAAAAAAGCTGTCCTCGCGAGGAAGCAGCTGAGAACCCGCTGGTGGTCTTTTTGCTCTGGTGGTCGCTGCTCAGCGGCTTCGCCGCTGACAGGACAACGACCAACAACGACGCTGAAAGGCAAGATCAAACGCAGGCGGTAGTGCCGTCATTTTCTCGCGAAATCGCGGGGCTTCAGTCCCAGGTGAGGAAGCGGTAGTGGAGGCCGGTGGTGGATTCCTGCCAGTCCCCGGTGGTGTCCGGGGCGCGGTCGATCTCGGGGGCGAGGGTGTCGCCTTCGAAGAGTTCGCGGATCTCGGTGACGACGACGCGGTCCGCGAACGGCAGCGCCGCGGCGTAGACGGCCGCGCCGCCGATGATCCACACGTCCCCGTCGGCCGCGTCGAGGGCCTCGCGCAGGTCGGGGAAGGTCTCCGCGCCGTCCTGCGGCGTGCGCGAGAGCACAAGGTTGCGCCTGCCCGGCAGCGGCCGGAACCGCGGCGGCAGCGACTCCCAGGTGCGGCGGCCCATCAGCACGGTCGCGCCCGAGGTCACCGAGCGGAAGTGCTTGAGGTCCTCGGGCAGGTGCCACGGCATCGTGCCGTCGCGGCCGATGACGCCGTTGGCCGACTGCGCCCAGATCAGCCCGATCACACCGCCACCGGCGCCTTGATACCGGGGTGCGGGTCGTAGCCCTCGACCACGAAGTGCTCGTAGGTGTAATCGAACAGGCCGTCCGCGGGCTGCAAGGTCAGCTCGGGGAAGGGCCGCTGCTCGCGGGAGAGCTGCTTGCGCACCTGCTCCTCGTGGTTGTCGTAGATGTGGCAGTCCCCGCCGGTCCAGATGAAGTCGCCGACCTCCAGGCCCGCCTGCGCGGCCATCATGTGCGTCAGCAGCGCGTAGCTGGCGATGTTGAACGGCACGCCCAGGAACAGGTCCGCGCTGCGCTGGTAGAGCTGGCAGGACAGCTTGCCGTCGGCGACGTAGAACTGGAAGAACGCGTGGCACGGCGGCAGTGCCATCCGCGGGATGTCCGCGACGTTCCACGCGGACACGACGATCCGCCGGGAGTCGGGGTTCTCGCGCAGCGTGCGCAGCACCTCGCTGAGCTGGTCGATGTGCTCGCCGTCCGGGGTCGGCCAGGACCGCCACTGCACGCCGTAGATCGGGCCGAGGTCGCCGTCGGGCGCGGCCCACTCGTCCCAGATCGTCACGCCGTTCTCCCGCAGCCACCCGACGTTCGAGTCGCCGCGCAGGAACCACAGCAGCTCGTAGGCGACGGAGCGGAAGTGGACCTTCTTCGTCGTGATCAGCGGGAAGCCGTCGGAGAGCCGGTAGCGCAGCTGGTGGCCGAAGATCGATCGCGTGCCGGTGCCGGTCCGGTCGTCCTTGCGGGAACCCGTGTCGAGCACGTGGCGGAGCAGGTCCTCGTACTGCGCATCAACCATGCCCGCGAGCGTAGACGTCGCTCGGATCGGCGGAGGTAGGGCGGTCGGGGCGGCGGATCCGGCCCGGAGAGGACCGGTGCTCGCGGTGATGTCGTTCGACATCGGGGAGGCGGTGGTGGCCGGCAGGCCACACCTCCTACGGCCCGCCGCCGGAGTGCGGCGGCGACCCGTCCCGCGCGCCCGGTCGCCGATGTCCCAGCGCAGAGCGGAGTCGGCACCGAGGTGATCCGCGAGCGCACCTGGCCCGAGAGCGTCCGGATCAACACCGACGAGAGTCCCGCCCGCGACCGGCTCCGCAGCTGAAGCGGGCGGTCCCGGGCCCTGGGACCGCCCGCCTTGGGCGTGCTCAGCCGTTCTGCGGGAAGCCCAGGTTCAGACCGGCGTGGCTCGGGTCGAGCCAGCGGGTCGTGACGACCTTGCCGCGGGTGAAGAAGTGCACGCCCTCGGTGCCGTGCGCGTGGGTGTCGCCGAACAGCGAGTTCTTCCAGCCGCCGAAGCTGTAGTAGGCCATCGGCACCGGGACCGGCACGTTGACGCCGATCATGCCGACCTCGACCTCGTTCTGGAACCGGCGGGCGGCGCCGCCGTCGCAGGTGAACAGCGCGGTGCCGTTGCCGTAGGGGTTGGCGTTGATCAGGTCGACGGCCTGCTCGTAGGTCTGCACCCGCACCACCGAGAGCACCGGGCCGAAGATCTCGTCGGTGTAGACGCCCATGTCGGTGCGGACGTGGTCGAGCAGCGTGGGGCCGACGAAGAAGCCCTCGCCGTCGGCGTCGAACTCGCCCGCGCGGCCGTCGACGACGACGGTGGCGCCGTCGGCCTCGCCGCCGTCGACGTAGCCCGCCACCCGGTCCCGGGAGGCGCGGGTGATCAGCGGGCCCATGTCGCAGGAGCGGCGGCCGTCGCCGGTGCGCAGCCCGCGCGTCCGTTCGGCGATCTTGGCCACGAGGGTGTCGGCGATGTCGCCGACCGCGACGAGCGCGGAGATGGCCATGCAGCGCTCACCGGCGGAACCGAACCCGGCGTTGACCGCCTGGTCGGCGGCGAGGTCGAGGTCGGCGTCCGGGAGCACGACCATGTGGTTCTTCGCGCCGCCCAGGGCCTGCACGCGCTTGCCGTGGGCGGTGGCGGTCTCGTAGACGTAGCGGGCGATCGGCGTCGAGCCCACGAACGAGATGGACTTGACGTCCGGGCTGGTCAGCAGTGCGTCGACGGCCGTCTTGTCCCCGTTGAGGACGTTGAACACGCCGTCGGGCAGACCGGTCTCGCGCCACAGCTCGGCCATCCACAGCGCGGCCGAGGGCACCTTCTCCGACGGCTTGAGCACCACGGTGTTGCCTGCCGCGATCGCGATGGGGAAGAACCACATCGGCACCATGGCCGGGAAGTTGAACGGGCTGACGATCCCGGTCACGCCCAGGGGCTGGCGCACCGAGTGGACGTCGACCCCCGTGGAGGCGTTCTCGGTCGCGGAACCTTTGAGCAGGTGCGGCATGCCGCAGGCGAACTCGACGACCTCCTGACCGCGGGCGACCTCGCCGGCGGCGTCGGACAGGACCTTGCCGTGCTCGGCGGTGATGAGCTCGGCGAGCTCCCCGGAGCGGGCGTTGAGCAGTTCGCGGAAGCGGAACAGGACCTGCACCCGCTTGGCCAGCGAGGTGTCCCGCCAGCCGGGGAACGCGGCCTTCGCCGCCGCGATCACGGCGGCGGCCTCGTCCTCGTCGGCCAGCGGGAGGTGCGCGGTGACGGCGCCCGTCGCCGGATTGGTGACCTCGGCGAAGCGCCCCGAGGTGCCGTCGAGTCGTTGCCCGCCGGACCAGTGGTGCAGCGTGCGGGCGGTGCCTGCCGAGTCCTCCCGGCGGGGTGGTGCGGTGACCATGGGAACCTCTCGATGGGTGGTCTGCGGATCAGCTGTGCGAAGCGTCCATCGTGATCACGGCGCGGCCGGGGATGCGACCGCCGGCCAGGTCGTCGAACGCCTCGTTGACCCGCTCCAGCGGATAGGTGCGGGTGACGGTGCGCTCCAGCGACAGGGCACCGCCGACGGCCTCGGCCACGACGGCGGGCAGCGCCTCCCGCGTGCGCGCTCCGAAGGAACCGATGATGCGCAGTCCGCGGCGGACCAGCGGGGTGATCTCCACCTGGGCGCTCGCCGCGCCGGAGCCGATGCCGACGGCGACCATCCGGCCGCCGTCGGCGAGCATCCGCACGGACTGCTCGAAGGTCTGCGGCAGGCCCAGCGCCTCGAACACCGCGCTGACGCCCGCGCCGCCGGTCAGCTCGCGCACCTTCGCCACGGCGTCCTCGGTCGTGGAGTTCACCACGTGATCGGCGCCGAGGTCCCGGACGGCCGCGAGCTTGGCGTCGTCGACGTCGACGGCGATGACGGGGCTCGCGCCGTGCGACTTGGCCAGCTGCACGATGCTCGACCCGACGCCGCCGACGGCGACGACCGCGACGGCTTCGCCTTCGGCGACACCCCCGGCGTTGGCGACGGCGCCGTGCGCGGTGAACGCGGCGCAGCCGAGGATGGCGGCCTGCGCGGCGGGAACCGAGTCCGGCAGCGCCACGAGCGCCGTCACCGGCACGACGCAGTACTCGGCCAGGCCCGCCATCGAGTACATCGCCAGGTCCGCGCCGTCGCGCCCCCGCAGTCGGGTCGTGCCGTCGAACAGCCGGCCCTTCCCTCGGTTCTGCGCGAAGAACGGCCCGCACAGGTCGTCGCGGCCCGCGCGGCACGCGGCGCACTCGCCGCAGGGCATGATGAACGCGCCCACCACCGCGCCGCCGATCTCCACCCCGGCGGGCAGTTCGGTGTCCGGTCCCGCTTCGACGACGTGACCGGAGATCTCGTGACCGAGCACGGCCGGTGCGGGGAAACCGACCTCGCCCTTCATGACGTGCAGGTCCGTGTGGCACACCCCGCAGGCCACGACCCGCACCAGGGCTTCACCGCGTCGGGGCGAGGGCCGCGCGATCTCCTCCAGGCGCAGCGGTTCGGTGGGGCCGCTCCAGACGGCGGCGGTCATGGTCTGCATCGTGAGTCCTTTCCGGTGGGGGACGCCGTCGCGCTCAGGAACCGGCGCTGATGACGCGGTCGGCGGTGTCCTGGACGAACAGGCAGCCGACGAGCCCGACCAGCGCCCCGACCCCGCCGAGCGCCAGGGCGATGTGCAGGTCCCCGCCGGCGAGGGCCACCGCGCCGAGCGGGAACAGTCCCGAGCCGAGCCCGCGGGCGACGTAGTAGGTCGCGTTGCTGCCGAAGGCCCGGTAGCGGGTGGGGTAGAACTCGGAGATCCACGTCCCCAGCACCCCGAAACCGGCGTAGCCGATAGCCGGGCCCATCAGCGCGATGACCGCCACCGAAGGGCTGCCGATGTCGGCGAAGGCGAACGCGCCGAACGCGGCCACGCCGACGACCGAGGCGTAGAGGGTCGCCCGCCGCCGTCCGACCCGGTCGGACAGCGTGCCCGCGACCACGTAGGACGCGATGCCCAGCAAGGTGCCGACGGTGAGGATGATCGTGGACGCCGTCAGCGAGACACCCGCCGTTTCGCGCAGGTAGGTCGGCGCGAACGTGATGTAGGAGTAGCTGGCGGCGAACACGCCGGTGGTGGTGAGGGTCAAGAACACCGCGCCCCGGATCACGCTCCAGTCCGGCTTCGCCCGGACGGGGGCCGCCGCGGTGGCACCGGCCTCGTCCTTGGCGGCCAGCCACACCTTCGACTCGGGCAGCCACAGCGCGGCGGTGCCCGCGATGAGCAGGCAGCCGAGGCCGATGGCGACGAACCCGGTGCGCCAGCCCGCGTCGGAGCCGAGCGCGGAGATCGTCGTGTAGAGCACGAGCTGGGTGATCAGCGTCCCGGCGATGAACATGCCCTGGAGCACGGCCCCCATGAATCCGCGCTTCCGCGACTTCCAGCTCTCGGCGAACATCGCGAAGATGACGCCGAACGCGCCGCCCATCGCCAGCCCCGCGATGGCGCGGGTCAACGTGAACGTCGTGTAGTCCTGCGCGAATCCGCCCACGACGGCGGCGATCGAGTACATCGCCGTGAACGTCACGTAGCTGGCCTTGCGGCCCCACCTGTCGGCGATCCAGCCGAACAGGAATCCGCCCGCGATGGAGGCGAGGCTCTGCAAGGTGATCACGCCGACGACCGATTGCGTCGACACCGCGAACGAGGCGGCGAGGTCGGTGAGCGGGAAGCTGAGCAGGTTCAGCTCCATGCTCTCGATCAGCGCCCCGACGATCGCGAACAGGAGGATCAGGCGCCGTTCGCGGGAGGTGTAGGCGGTGGCGGCGGTGACCGCGGCGGGGTGCTCGGGAGCGGCTCCCGATGAGAATCCCATGGTCGGTGTGGCCCTTCGTCATTGGAGGGTGAGCACGAGCGGGTCGCGGGGATCACCGCGGCACGAGCACGTGCCGCATGGCGCCGATCCCCTCGATCTCGGTGCCGAGGATCTGGCCCGCGCGCAGGTAGACCGGCGGGCGGTGGCCGAGGCCGACCCCTTCCGGGGTGCCGGTGAAGATCAGGTCGCCGGGCAGCAGCGTGACGATGGCGGACAGCCGCTCGATCAGCTCCGCGACGGAGAACACGAGGTCGGAGGTGCGGGAGTCCTGGCGGACCTCGCCGTCGACGGTGGTCATCACGCGCAGGTCGTCGGGGTCGGCCACCTCGTCCGCGGTGACCAGCACCGGCCCGATCGGGGCGTAGCCGGGGAAGGACTTGCCGAGGCTGAACTGCGGCGGCGACCCGGCCTGCTGCACGGTGCGGTCGGAGATGTCCTGACCGGCGGTCAACCCCGCCACGCAGGACCACGCGTCCTCCCGCCGCACCCGGTGGGCCTCCCGGCCGATGACGACGACCAGCTCCACCTCCCAGTCGACGGTGTCGCCGCTGAGGGCGATGTCGCCGCGCGGGCCGGTGACGGCGCTCGGGAACTTGGTGAACACCAGCGGTTCGGTGGGCACGGGCAGGCCGGATTCCTCGGCGTGGCGGCGGTAGTTCAGCCCGACCCCGAAGATCTGGCGCGGCCGGGGGACGGGCGCGCCGAAGTCCTCCGGGCGGTGCTCGACCACGTCGCCCGAGGCCCCGGCGGCCCACCCCCGGAACGCGTCCCAGTCGTCGAACGCGCGCTGCGGATCGGAGCCGAACCGGCCTCCGCTGCTCGTCTCGACGTCGATCGGGCCGGCGTCGGTGATCAGGGCCGACCGGCCTCGGACGGATGCGAACTTCATGGCTTCTCCTCCTCGGAGATCAGGACGCGGAGCGCAGCTCGAACAGCAGGGTGAACTCGCGCGCGGTGGACGGGGCGGGGCCGAGGACCGGTTCGAGTTCGGCGAGCAGCCGAGCGGCCGGCACCTCCGGCTGGGGTTCGAGCAGCAGCAGTGCGGATTCGGCCGCCTGCTGCTGCGTCGTCGCCTTCCCCTCGCTCGTCGCGGCCTTGGCCGCCCCCACCGCCGCGTCCGGTTCGTACACCGAGGCGGCGTGCAGCAGGTGCGCGGCGCGCATCGCGGGCAGCACGGTTCCGGCCAGCTCGTCCCGGGCCGCGTCGAGGCGTTCCGAGGCGAGCTCCACGGCGACGCACCGGCCCGTCGAGCCCGCGCCGCTGGTGACGGTGATCCGGCACGTCGAGCGGCGGAACCGCGCGAACAGTGGCACGACGCGGCGGGTGAGCTCGGTCGGGGTGTCGAGCGCGCGCAGGTAGGCGGGGGAGGCGAGCACCTCGACGTCGTCGGTCTCGTAGATCGTCAGGAAGTCGGTGTGCCCGTCGCGCGCCCCGCCGGGAGCGACGTAGCGGCGCGCGCGCCGGAAGCCGGGGATCTCGACCCGCTCGGGCAGGTGCTCGAAGTTGTACCAGTCCTCGAAGAGCTCGCGGTCGCCGTCGGCGATCGTGATCCAGTTGAGCATCGCCCCGGCCCCGGTGACCGAGGTGAAGTCGCCGCCCATCAGAACAGCCCGTCGCGCTGCTGGAACTTGGTGGGCTTGCCGATCGTGGGGCCCGATTCGGCGACCCACGCGGCGACCTCGTCGACCATCTCGGCCAGCGTCGTGCCGGGGAACCCGAACTCCCGCTGCAACTCCGACCCGTCCATCACGTAGGCGTTGCCCGATTCGACGCCGTCGAACCGGGGCTCGCGCCCGAAGATCTCGCCGAAGTGCTCCGCCAACCGGCGGATCGAGACGATCTCCGGCCCGGTGATGTTGAGCCGCCGCGGCGGGGAGGTCGCCAGGTGCAGCGACCGCAGGGCGTAGGCGGCCACGTCGCGCTGCCAGATCACGCTCGCGTGGCCCATCTCCAGCGGGATCGGCTCGCCGTCGTGCACGGCCTGTGCGATCTCGGCCAGCACCCCGTACCGGGTCTCGATGGAGTACCCGAGGCGGAACTGCAGCAGCGGCGTCCCGTTCTTGCGGGAGAAGTGCTCGAAGATCCGTTCGCGCCCGACGCAGGACGCGGCGTACTCGCCGAGCGGTCCGGGCCAGTCCGCCTCGCGGGAACCGCCGGTCGCGACGTCGACGAGCGGATAGGTCACCAGCGTGGAGAACGCGACGATCCGGGAGTCCCGGAAGCGCTGCGCGACCCGTCCGGGCAGGTAGGCGTTCATCATCCAGGTGAAGTGCTCGTTGCCCGCGGTGCCGAACTTGTTCCCGGCCATGAACACGACGTTGGCGGCGTCCGGTAGTGCCGCCAGCTGGTCGTCGTCGGTGAGGTCCGCGGGGACGGGCCGCACGCCGTACTTCTCCAGAGTGGCGCGGGCCGCCGGGTCGGAGAAGCGGGCGACGCCGAACACCGTCTTGTCCACGCCCGCCTCGGCCACCGCGCGGGCGGCCATCACCGCGACGCTGGGGCCGACCTTCCCGCCCACGCCCAGCACGGCGATGTCACCGTCGAGGCGAGCGACCGCCTCGACGACGTCGGGGGTGGGCTTGGTGAGCGAATCTTCCAAGACGGCGATGTCGGTCATCGATGACCTCCGAGGAGTGGGCTGCATCGACGGCGACATGACTGCCGCCGGGATTCAGCACACACTCGCATTGTGTGAACATCGCAGGCCATCCTAGAAATACCCAACGTGAGCGGAGCCGTGTTGTGAAGACCTCCCAATCCCCTCGGCGCTACGATCCCGTCGTCGACGAGCTCGTCGAGCAGGCCGCCGAGCGCATGTGGGGCGTCTACCCCGGCTACCAGCCGGAGCGGTTCGACCGGTCGGAACTCGACCCGGCGATCCGAGCCAACATCGAGCTCGCGGTGGCCGCGCTCGGCCAGGGCCGGGGGCCGACCCTCGCCGAACTCGAACCGGCGCGGGCTCTCGGCGCCGCTCGGGCCGATCAGTCGGTGCCGCTCGAATCGATCATCCAGGCCTACCGGCAGACCGAACGCGTGATCGTGCTCGACTTCCTGCAGCGGTCGCGGGAGTGGCCGCACGAGGAGGCGAACCGGGCCACGGCGCTGCTCATCTCGGTGTTCGACGAGCTGACCGACGCGATGATCGGTTCCTACCGGGACACCTCCAGCGCCCGCGAGGCGGCGCGGCGGCAGGTGGAGAACGAGGTCGTCGCGGCGCTGGCGGACGGGATCGACAGCGACTCGACCCGGTTCGACCGGTGGGTCCGGCTGCTCGACGTCGACGAGGACGGCTGCTGGACGGCCGCGGCCCTGCGCGGGCGGCCGGGCGATTCGGGGGAGCCGGCGGTGCCGCAGCGCCAGGTCCTGCTGCGGCAGCTGGCATCCGACGTCGACGACGTCATCTGCGGCGAGCTCAACAACACGCTGGTGCTCCTGCTGCGCACGCGGGACCGCCAGGACCAGGTGGAGCAGGTCTTGGCCGCCGCGATGGCCGGGATCGGCCAGGCCGCGCCGCTGGCCTGCGGGCTCGGGACGGCCACCGCCTCGCTGCGCACCGCCGCCCAGTCGTGCAGGCAGGCGCTCGCGTCGCTGCGGGTGTCGGCGTCACCGGCGTGGACGGGCGTCCCGGTCGTCGACTACCGGGACGTCGTCGTCGAGACGATGCTGCTCGCCGACCCGCTCGCCGCGGAGGCCCTGCACGCGAGCCGGATCGCGCCGCTCGAACCGCACCCGTACCTGATCGAGACGCTGGAAGCGTTGGCGGACAACCACTTGTCGCAGGCGGCGACGGCGCGGCGGCTGTTCGTGCACCTGAACACCATCGGCCACCGCCTGCAGCGCATCCGCGAGATCACCGGCCTCGACCCGCTGCGCTTCCCGGACGTCCTGGAGTTCTCCTTGGCGCTGCGCTGGCGGAAGATCCGCGCGACCGATCCGACTCCCTGACGCCGAGCGGCCGATCCCGGTGTGGCGGGCCCGTGCGGCCCCACCGGTCCGGCGTGATCAGCCCAGGACGTGCGGGGCGAGGGCGTCGAGGATCCGGTGGTCGGCCTCCTGCGGGCGCATCTCGTCCGGCGTGCCGGGATAGGTGTCGAACAGGACGTGCGTCGCGCCGAGCTCGGCGAGCACGTCCAGGTCCCGGCGGACCTGGTCGAGCGTGCCCTGACCGGCCAAGCGAGCGTCGTCGTCCAGTTCGGAGTCGGTGAGCAGCAGCGGAAGTCGCGGCGCGAAGTCGGGTGCCGTGCGACTCGCGTCCTCGGCGGCGCGCAGCAGCGCGGGCACGCCCTCGTCACGCAGCCACGGGACTCGCTGGTTGTAGGGGTGCCACGCGTCGCCGAACCGCACCGCCCGGCGGATCGCCGCGGAACCGTTGCCGCCCACCCACAGCGGGGGACGGCGGGTCGGGAGCGGGCCGGTGGACACGTCGTCGAAGGAGACGAACTCGCCGTGGAAGGACAGCGTCTCCTCGGTCCACGCCCGAGTCAGGACCTCCAGGTACTCGTCGGTCATCCGGCCGCGGCGTTCGAACGGCAGGCCCAGCGCCTCGTACTCCTGGCGGGCCCAGCCGATCCCGGCGCCGAACAGGAGCCGCCCGCCGCTGAACCTGTCGAGGTTCGCGGTCACGCGCGCGGTGTGCAGCGGGTGGCGGTACGGCATGATCGTCACCGTCGTGCCCAGCTCGATCCGCTCGGTCTGCGCGGCGAGCCAGGCGAGCGTGGTGAACGGGTCGTAGAACGGCGCCGGGTACGGTTCGGCCGCGTCCGGAGTGATCGCGACGTGGTCGGAGATCATCGCGAAGCCGAACCCGCGGTCCTCCGCGTACCGGGCCCACCCCAGCAGCGTCGACGGATCCGTGCCCGGCCCGAAGTTCAGTATGTTGACGCCGAATCGCACCCGTGCTCCTACCCCTCGTGGATCTTCGCCTGCGCCCCAGACTGTCTTCCACACGGACTTCCGTCCAGCAGCGCTCCGGCGAACGTCCTGGGCCGGGTGTCGGGATGTGCGTCGCGGATTCAGCGTCCTGACGGGGACCTTTCCGACTGATCTTTTGATCTGTGTCTTGTCAGTGGCGAAGCCGCTGAGCAGCGACCGCCAGAGCAACTGGCACGCCGCGGGTTCTCAGTGGCTTCCTCGCGAGGACAGCTTTTTCCCTCGTGGCGGAGCCACTTGGAAAAAAGATCCCGCAGC
>NZ_JBSFWJ010000078.1:0-26315 GCF_053592695.1 Saccharopolyspora sp. NPDC002578
GATCTGCGTAGCTGGTCGCTCTGCGGAACCTCAGCTGCTTCCTCGCTGCGGGATCTTTTTCCCGAGTGGCTCCGCCACGAGGGAAAAAGCTGTCCTCGCGAGGAAGCCGCTGAGAACCCGCGGGTGGTCACCTTGCTCTGGCTGGTCGCTGCTCAGCGGCTTCGCCACTGACAAGACAACTACCAAAAGATCATCCTGCAACGACCCCCGAAGTCCTCGGGCACCGGTGGGGAGCCGGTTCACCACCGCGCTTCCCACCGGTGCCCGCCCGGAACGTGCGTCGCAAGCCCGGCCCGCCGGCCCCGCCAGGGCGCGACACCTGATTTCCCCCGCTGCGCCGGGAAATTCTGCTGGAGTGAGGTTCTCTCGATGGACATGAGCGGTATGCATTCGGGCACCGGAGTGGCCGGGGTGGACGCCGCGGGGCTGCTGCTGCGCGTGCTGCTGCTCGGTGGGACCGCGGTGGCCGCCGGGCTCGGACTGCTGCGCCCCACGGTCCGCGTGACCGGCCGAGCCACGACGTGGACGGCCTGGGCCGCGGCCGCGGCGGGCGCTGCGGCGAGCCTGCTGTCGATCCCCGTTCTCGACGTCAACGGCACCGTCGCGGTGCTGCACGCCGTGCTGCTGCTGGCGCTGCCGATCGCGCTGCGGTGGCCCACCCCCGCCGCCTACCTGGGCTTCGCGCTCACCGTGCTCGTCGTGGTGGAAAGCGCCCTCGGGCACTCGCCCGCCGAGTTCTTCGTCACCACCGTCGTCACCGCGGCCGTCGTCACCTGGTTCGGGCTGACCGGCATCGGGCTCACCGTGCCCGCCGAACACCGGTCCGGAGGCGCACTGCGACCCGGACCGCTCGCACTGGCGCTGGCCGCCGTGCTCGTCGTGGCCGCCGCCGTGCAACTCGTGCTCACCGGCATCGCCGACCGGCGGCTGCTGACCGGATTCGGCGCGGTGCTGCTGCTCATCGTCGCGGCCGCCCTCGCCGTCGCCGTCCTTGCGGTGCTGCTGCGGCGCGGCGACCCGTGGCGGATCTACCGGTACGGCGCCGCCGCCGTCGCCGTGGCCTTCGTCGCGTGGACCGTGCTGCCCGGCATCCCGAAACCCGGTGAACTGCCGCAGCCGGGAGTGCCGCGACTCGCGCACGCGACCGTCGCCGACCAGGACGTGCCGGTGCTGATCACCCCGCACCGCCCCGGCCGCAACCTGGTGCACCTGCCCGAGAGCGTCACCGATGACATCACCGTCGAGGCTGGCGGCACCCCGGTGCGGGCGCAGCCCCGGCCCGGCACCTCCGGTACGTGGGCCGAAGTGGACCTGCCCGCCGGTCGCAGCGACGTCGAACTACGGCGCACCGGCGGTGACGAGCAGGGCAGCGTCGAAGTCGACACCGGCGACGGACCCGCCGTGCCCGGCTCCACCGGGCCGGACGGTCCGGAATGCGCCAGCGTCGCGCTCGCCGGGCTCGTCGCCGGGCAGCGCGCGCCGCTGGAATCCTGCCCCGCCGAGGCGCTCGCGGACGACGACGCCGAGGCGCTGCGCGAACTCGTCGGCTACATCCACCGCAACGGCGCACCCGGCATCACCGTGCTCGGCGACGACTCGCCGCGCTCCCGGCACGCGGCGGACGTCGTGCGCGAGGCGGCGGCGCAAGCCGGGCTGCCCACCGGCGACGCGCCGCACCCCGACCGCGCGCTGATCCTCGTGGGCGGCTGGACGCAGGCCGCCGAACACCTCGACTCGATCGCGGCATCGCAGAACGAGGCGCCGCTGCACCTCTACGGCGTGCACCTCGCGCCGTGGCTGATGCACAGCCCCGTCACGACGACCACCGCCAGCTCCGCCGCGCCGCTGCGCTTCGACCCCCGCGACTACCGCTCCCTCGAATACGGGATGGCGCTGTCCGAGGCGTTCGGCGGCGAACCGCCGTCGGTCGCCGGATTCGACACCTGGCTCGCCGCACGAGGCCAGGTCATCGACGACCCCGTCGTCGTCTACGCCTCCGCCAAGGTCGACGCGATGCAGATGAACATGCCGGGGATGAGTGGCGGAATGCACGGCTCCGAACCTGCCGGTCAGTGGGTTCCACGTGGCACCGTTGTTGCCGTCTCCGGCCCCCTGACCCCCTGAAATCAAGGAGAGACCGCATGTCCGCAGTGGACACGATCAGCGAACAGAGAACCCCGCCGCCGCCACCGCCCGCGGCCCCGCCCGCGCGGCCCGGCGTCGTCACCCTCGGCGTCCTGCTGGCCGTCGTCGTCGGCCTCGCCGTCGCCCACGAGGCGGGCTGGAAGCTCGCGGTGCTCTACGTCGTCGGCCTCGCCCTCGGCACCGTGCTGTTCCACTCCCGGTTCGGCTTCACCTCGGCGTGGCGGCAGCTCGTCGCCGTCGGACAAGGCCGGGCGCTGCGCGCGCACATGCTGATGCTCGCCGTGGCCTGCGCGCTGTTCGCGGTGATCCTCGGCGCGGGGCTCGGCCTGTCCGGCGCGCCCGAAGGCACCGTCGCACCCGCCGGGCTCGGCGTGATCCTCGGTTCGTTCCTGTTCGGCGTCGGCATGCAGGTCGGCGGCTCGTGCGCCTCCGGCACGCTGTTCGCCGTCGGCAGCGGCCAGACCGCGATCCTCTACACGCTCGGCGGGTTCATCGCCGGATCCGTGCTCAGCGCCTTCCTCGCCCCGTGGATCAGCGCGCTGCAGAAGACCGGGCCGACGGTGTCGTTCGCCGACACCCCGCTGGGATATCCGGGCGCGCTGCTGATCTCCCTGGTGATCATCGGTGCGGTGGTCGCCGTGTCGCTGTTCGTCGAGCGCCGCCGCACCCCGCCGCCGATCGACGCACCGCCCACCGCGCAGGGCCTGCTGCGGGTGCTGCGCGGCTCCTGGCCGCTGTGGGCCGGGGCGCTGCTGCTCGCCGGGCTCAACGCGCTGACCCTGTTCATCTCCGGCGGGCCCTGGGGCATCACCTCGGCGTTCGGGCTGTGGGGCGCGAAGTTCCTCGGCTGGATCGGCATCGACATCTCCGACGCCCCGTTCTGGGCCATTCCGGAGAACGCCGCGAAGCTCGACGCGTCCGTGCTCGCCGACAAGATCTCGGTGATGGACTTCGGGATCATGATCGGCGCGCTGATCGCCTCCGCGGCCGCGGGCGCGTTCGTGCTGCACCGCCGCATCCCGTGGCGGCTCGCCGTCGGCGCCGTGCTCGGCGGCGTCCTGATGGGCATCGGCGCCCGGCTCGCGGGCGGCTGCAACATCGGCGCCTACTTCTCCGGCATCGCCTCGTTCAGCCTGCACGGCTGGCTGTGGGGCGTGCTCGCCATCGCGGGCACCTACGCCGGGTTGCTGCTGCGCCCTCTGTTCGGCCTGGGGAACCCCAAACCCACCGACGCCGTCTGCTGAGGGCCCGCCGGTGCTCCGGCCGCTTCACCGCTCGGCGGTGCCACCGCTGAGACCGCGGCGGCCGGAGCGAACGGTGCGCGGCTGCGCAGCGCAGGTGGTGCCGAGAGCACCGCACCGCCTCGGATCGACCGGGGCGCCGGAGACTTCCCGCCGCTCGGCGGGTTGGAAGGAAGAAGGAGAACACCATGTCGAGAAGTGTCGCCAGGGCGACCGCCGCGGTCGTCACGAGTCTCGCCCTGCTCGGGCTCGGGGCCGGTGTCGCGCAGGCCGACCCGCCGTCCATCTGGATCATCCCGGGCGTCGACGCGGGCGGCCTGCTCAGCCCGACGGTCGGACTGCCCACCGCCGCCCTCAACCCCGTCGTCGGCCTGCTCGACGCGCTGAGCTGACCCTCCGGAAAGGAACCCTCACCATGAACGCCTCGTTGCGCCGCGGCCTCGCCGCCTCCGCACTCGTCGGCACCGCCCTGCTGGGCTCCGCCGCGACCGCCGTCGCCGCACCGCAGCCCGCCCCGGAAGAGGACGGCGTCGTGATCGTCGACCAGCCGGACACCGGGGACCTGCACAACAAGTGGACCTTCGCGCCGCTGGGCATCCCGGTGCTCGGGCTGCTCGATTCCGTCGCCGGGGTCCCCGGGAAGCTGCTGCCGCTGCCCTGACCTCGATGAGCACCGATCTCCCGTGCTGTAGTCGCCGCGGCGCACCGCGCGGGATCAGGAGCGGACGGTCGCCGCCGCACTGGACACGAACGCGTGGTCCAGGTGCGGCGGCGTCCGTGCGTTCCCGGTGGTCAGAGCCAGGCGATCATGATGCCGGGGGCGACGGCCAACGCGGCGAAACGCGCGAAGCGGCCCACCAGCCCCGTGATCAGGAAGGTGCTCACCGGTACCCGGGCCCAGCCGGCGATCACGCACGTCGCCAGGAACGGCGGCAGGCTCGCCGTCGCGCTGAGCAGCAGCACACCGCCCGCCCACACCGGGCGGGTCTGGCAGCTGAAGCGGAAGCGCTCCAGCCACGCGGCCCACCGGCCCGGGTGTCGTCCCGGATCGCTCTTGCGCTGCATGAAGCGCGGCAGCCGGATCAGGCCGCGGGCCGCGTAGTAGTACAGCAGCTTCCCGCCGATCTGGCCGACGGTCACGACCAGGGCCAGCAGCCACCACGGCAATTCCGGGCTCTTGACGACCAAGCCGACCACGAAGATCTCGACGCTGATCACCGGCACCAGCGCGGAGGCCACGGACATGCCGAAGGCGGTGGCGATCAATCCGATCGACGTCAGCACATGTCCACCCGAATGTCGGAGTGCGGTCCGCCACAGGCTAGCAACACCGCGGTGGCGCTACTCGGTGCACGGGTATTCAGTGCCGCGTTTTCCGCACCATTCTTCGAGCAGTTCCACTACGCAGCGAAAATCGTCGTGCCTCCCGGAGGCCGGGCCTTCGGGTTCAGCTCGATCGGTGCTCGCCGAGAAGTCGCGGCGGGCGGGTTGTGCATTTGCGCCGAGTTCGCGGTTTCGCGGCCGAAGGGATGAATTTCCGGTGAATGCGCGGATTCGAGATCGCCGTCGTACGCGGTGCCCGGATCATTCGTGGTGGTGCAAATGCAGGTCGAGCGGGCCGGAGAGCCGCAGCTCGCGCACCGGACGGCCGCCCGCGTCGAGGGTGCGCACCGTTCCGTCCGGGACCCAGCCCGCGTGTTCGAAGAAGGCTTGGGACACCGAATCGGCCTCCGGGATCCAGCTGATGCCGCGCGTCGCGCCGCCCTCGGTGAGGCGCTGCGCCATCGTCGCCAGCAGCCGCCCGCCGTGTCCGCGGCGGCCCCAACGGGGTTCGACGAGCACCGTGCTCACCAAGGCGACGGTCGCCAGGTCGGCCGGTGCGGCACCGTCCGCAGCCGCTGCTTCCTGCTCGGGAGCGGGGCCCGCCACGCAGAACCCGACGAGCCAGTCGCCTTCGGCGGCGACCAGCACCGTCGTCGGCCCGTCGCTGAGGGCCTCGGTCCACTGCTGAGCCGTCTCCGCTTCGTCCAGTCCGGCGAGCACCTCCGGCGGCAGCAGTTCCCCGTACGCGCTGCGCCAGGTCGCGAGCTGGATCCGGGCGATCTCGGGGGCGTCGGCGGGCGTCGCGGCCCGCACCTCGGCATCAGCCATGCGCGCCAACCTAGCGCCCGCGCTCCCTGGCACCCGGGGGCAGGGGATCACCGGGGCGCGCGACCGACCGGCGTGGCGCATCTGAGCAGGAAGATCGGTTCGGAGGTCCGGACTGTCAGTCCGGGATGGCACCATTTCGCGAATGCAGACCATGAGCGCCGCCGCGGCCCGGCGCACCGCGCTGGCGGCCCAAGGTTTCACCGATTCCCGGCCCACCGGGCAGGTGACCCGTCAACACCTGAACCGGGCGTTGAGCCGCACCAAACTGCTGCAGCTGGATTCGGTGAACGTCGCGGTCCGGGCGCACTACATGCCGCTGTTCAGCCGCCTCGGCGCTTATCCCGCTGCGCTGCTCGACGACGCGGCCTGGTCGTCGACCGCCGCCAAACCGCGGCTGTTCGTCGAGTACTGGGCGCACGAGGCGTCGCTGATCCCCGTGCGGGACTGGTCGCTGCTGCGGTGGCGGATGCGGATGTACGGCGGCTCCTGGCGCAGCCGGTCGCGCGAACTGCTGGAGAACTCGCCCGGCTTGGTCGATGACGTGCTCGCGGCCGTCAAAGACCTCGGCCCCGTCGGTGCGGGCACCTTGGAGCGGGAGATCGGTGGTGACGTCCGCCAAGGGCGCGGTCCATGGTGGAACCGCACCGACACCAAGCGAGTCTGCGAGCTCCTGTTCGCCATGGGCGAGCTCACCACCGGTACCCGCAAGGGGTTCGAACGGCTCTACGACCTGCCGGAACGGGTGCTGCCGTCCGACGTGCTCACCCACGACCCCGCCGAAGAGGACGCCGTTCGCGAACTGGTGCTGCGGTCCGCCGCGGCGCTCGGGGTGGCCACCGAGTCCGACCTCCGCGACTACTACCGGCTGAGCCCGTCGCAATCCCGGCGAGCCGTGGCAGAGCTCGTCGACGGCGGCGAACTCGAACCCGTTGCCGTGGCGGGCTGGCGGCAGCAGGCGTACCTGCACGCCGCGGCTCGCACGCCTCGACGCGTTCGCGGACGCGCCCTGCTGTGCCCGTTCGATCCGCTGATCTGGGAGCGGTCCCGCGCCGAGCGGTTGTTCGGCTTCCGCTACCGCATCGAGATCTACGTCCCGGAGCCCAAGCGGGAGTACGGCTACTACGTGTTCCCCTTCCTGCTCAACGGTGAACTGGTCGGCCGCGTCGACCTGAAGGCGGACCGGGCGGCGAAGGTGCTGCGGGTTCCCGGAGCCTTCGCCGAACCCGGCCAGGACCCCGCGGTGATCGCCCCGGAACTCGCCGACGCCCTCAGCGAGATGGCCGGTTGGCTGGGACTGGACGGGATCGTCATCGGATCGCGCGGCGACGATCGCCTCGTCGAAGCGCTGCGCGCCCTCACACGGCGGACGTGAGCAGCGCGTCCCCGCTGCCGCTGCGGCCGAAGATCCGCAACGCCGGTTCCGCGGCGGTGGCTTCCTCGGAGACCACGAGGTCGCTGTGCACGGCCCCGGTGGTGGACGTGAGGTCGACCTCCGCGTCGGTCCCGTGCCGCAGCGCGACCCGCAACCCGCCCGACCCGGTGATGAGCTCGATCTGGCCCGCCGCGGCGTCGGCGATGGCGACGTCACCGCTGCCCGAGCGCACCAGCACGTCCGATTCCACGGCGCCCAGCCACACCGAACCGCTCCCGGTCACCACCGAGGACGCTGCCCGCACGGACACGACCTCCACATCGCCGCTGCCGCTGCGCGCCTGCACCCCGGCGGCCATGTCGCCCAAGCGCAACGCCCCGGAGCCGGTGCGGGCGACCGCGTTGCCCGCGGCCTGCTCGACCGAGACCGCGCCGCCGCCGGACTGCACCTGCACCCGGCCCGCCGGTCCGGTCACCCGCACGTCGCCGCTCGCCGAGCGCAGCCCCAGCTGGGACTCCGCCGGTGCCCGGACGGTCACCGCCAACGGGACCGTGCGCAGCGGCACCGTGCTCGGAGTTCGCACCGTGAGCCGGTTGCCGGTCATGTCGATGCGGGTCTGGCGCACCGCCTCGGCCATCGGTTCGCGCAGTCCGCGCTCGCCGAAGGCGCGTTCACCGAGACCGCCGCGCTGCGCCGCATCACCGAACTGATCGCTGACCCAGCTCAGCAGGCCGGTGAGCCCGCTGCGCCAATCGGTGCCGCCCGCCGCGGAATCGTGGCGCACCTCGACGTGCGTGACGTCCGTCGTCGCCAGCTCCACCGTGATCGACCCGATGCTGTTGCCGATGTCGACCTCGATGGGAGCCGCGGTGTCGAAGTCCTGCGTCCGCACCAGATCGTTCGGTTCCCGACCGGCGGACTCCTCGGAATTCGGTCCGCCCGTGCCGTTGCCGCTCATCGCCTCGTCCGCCTTCCCGTCGCGCTCAGCCGTGCACCCAGCCGTGGAGCCGTGAACCGGGGCCGTCGTCCGGCCCGTCCGGACGCCAGCGGCCGGAGCCGGGCGGGCCTCCCCAACCCGGACCGCGCCCGGGGCGGTGGTCCCACGGGCCGCGCGGTCGGCCGCCGTGCAGTGCGCCCTGCACGGCCTGCGCCACCCAGGTGTTGAGCGAGACGCCTTGCGTCGACGCCGCCTGCTCGGCCTGCCCCTTGATCTCGTCGAGCAGGCGCAGGGTGATCCGGCTGATGTCGCCGCCGTCGGCACCGGGCGGCGGAGTGGGTGGTCGTTCCTCCTCGGCCGCGGTCGAGCGCGCGGTGCCGCCGCCGCTGACGACGACGCGGACATCGCGGCCGTCCAGCCGGACGTCGACCACCTGGCCGTCCAGGTGCGTCGTCACTTCCGCGGCGAGGTCGGAGAGCGCGTTCATGATCGCGAGCCGGGTGGCGGGCTCGATCGCGGCCGACAGCGCGGCGGCGGTCTGCCGGGTCTGCTCGTCGCCCGCCGACGCGGCGGAGCCGAGGTCTTCCCGGAGCTGGGCGATGTAAGGGCTGAGGTCCATGACGCCACTATGGCGTCGCCGGTGACGTCGCGCAAGGACACGATGGTGTCAGCGGGTCGTCATCGGTGCGGCCGTGGCGGTCGGGCCTGGGCGTCGGGGTGGCCGGTTACGCTCGAAGCCGCCGGCGCCCGGCCGCGGGCGTGCGGCAGGACATCCGCACTCCGACCGAGAAGGGTCCGCGCACCGTGACCGACATCGTGCCGCCGAAGGTCCAGCTGATCGGCAAGACCGAGTTCTTCCCGCCGGCCGACGTGGAGTGGTCCACCGACGCGGACGGCGGCCAGGCGCTCGCGGAGTTCGCCGGCCGGGCCTGCTACCAGTCCTGGCACAAGCCGAACCCGGCGACGGCGACCAACGCCGGCTACCTCCGGCACATCATGGAGGTCGGCCACCTCTCGGTGCTGGAGCACGGCTCGGTCACCTTCTACCTGACCGGCATGTCGCGGTCGCTGACCCACGAGCTGATCCGGCACCGGCACTTCTCCTACTCGCAGCTGTCCCAGCGCTACGTGCCGGAACGCGACGCCGCGGTGGTCGAGCCCGACGTGATCGCCGAGGACCCGGAGCTGCACGAGAAGTTCGTGCGCGCCACCGAGGCCAGCGTCGCCGCCTACACCGAGCTGCTAGACGCGCTGCAGGAGAAGTTCGCGGACGAGCCGAAGGCCACCCTGCGCCGCAAGCAGGCGCGGCAGGCCGCGCGCGCGGTGCTGCCCAACGCCACCGAGACCCGCATCGTCGTCAGCGGGAACTACCGCGCGTGGCGGCACTTCGTGGCGATGCGCGCCAGCGAGCACGCGGACGTCGAGATCCGCTCGCTCGCCGTGGAGTGCCTGCGGCAGCTGCAGAAGACCGCGCCGAACGTGTTCGGCGACTTCGAGATCACCGCCCTCAAGGACGGTTCCGAGGTCGCTTCCAGCCCCTTCGTCAGCGAAGGCTGACGGGAACCGCGCCCGACCCTCTTTCGTCCGATGGGATGAACGTTTCAGGACGAAGTGGGGGAGGGGCGGGCGTGGTGGAACGGACGGATGCGCTGACGCGCACGATCGGGCGCCGCTACCAGGTGACCGGTGAGCTCGGTCGCGGCGGCATGGGCATCGTCTGGCGGGCCTGGGACCAGGTGATCGGCCGCGAGGTCGCGATCAAGCAGCTGCACGTCCCGGACGGGGTGCCGCCCGCGGAGCGGGCCGTGTTCGAGGAACGGGTGCTGCGGGAGGCGCGGGCCGCGGGCCGGCTCAGCGACCCGGCGGTGGTCACGGTGTTCGACGTGCTCAGCGAAGCGGGCGGCACGTTCATCGTGATGGAGCTGGTGCTGGCGGGCACGCTCACCGAGGTCGTCGGCGAACGCGGTCCGATGCCCCCGGAACAGGTCCTGGACCTGGCCCGGCGGTTGCTGTCCGCGTTGGAGGCCGCGCACGCGGCGGGGATCGTGCACCGGGACGTGAAGCCGAGCAACATCATGATCTCGGGCAGCGGGGTGAAGCTGGCCGACTTCGGGATCGCGCAGACCCTGGACGACACGCGGTTGACCACCAGCGGCAGCATCATCGGCTCGCCGTCGTTCATGGCCCCGGAACGCATCCAGGGCGCGGACGCGACACCCGCCAGCGACCTGTGGTCGCTGGGCGCGACGTTGTTCTTCGCCGCCGAGGGGTGGTTGCCGTTCGACCGGCAGACCACGGCGGCGACGCTGCACGCGGTGCTCAACGAGACGCCCCGGATGACTCGGACCCAGGGCCCGCTCGGGTCGCTGATCATGGGTTTGCTCATCGCCGACCCGCGTGCCCGCTTCACCTCCGCGCAGGCCCGCGCGCTGCTGGCCGCCGGACCCGGTCCGGCGGCGACGGCGCAGGTCCCGGCAGGTACGGCCCCGGTGCGGTCGTCCGCTCGCGCCGGGGGATTCGGCCGGGGGCCGCTGATCGCGGCGGCGGTGGTGCTGTTCGCGGCCGGTCTGCTGCTCGGCCGGTTCGCGCTGGTCCCCGGCGTCCCGGAAGCGGAGGAGGCGACGCTGAGCTACGGGCCGGGCGGTGACCTGGAGACCTTCGCGCCGGACAAGTCGGACCCGTGCGCGGTAGGCACGCCGAGTTCCGGTTCGACCGTGCCGGAGCAGGAGATCCGCCGGTGCTCGGAGCCGCACGACCTGGAGATCTACGCGTCGGGAGATCCGTTCGGCAGCGGCTCCACCCACGACATCGCCTACCCGGGGGAGGCGGAGCTGGCCCGGTTCGGCGAAGGGATGTGCGCCGCGTACTTCGCCTCGGACAAGATCGTCCTGCCGGGCAAGGACGCCGCGCTGCGCTACGGCGCGCTGGTGCCCTCGGAGCGCTCCTGGGAGCTCAAGCGGCAGACCGCGACGGACGACGACAGCGACTCCGACGACGGCGCGCAGGCCGTGCACTGCTACCTGCGCACCGCGGACGGAATGCGGTTGACGACCTCGCTCGCCACGGGGTGAGGGGGTCCGGCGGAATCAGCGAACGGGGACCGCGGCACTACTCACCGTGACATGATCGTCGCTCCGCGATCGCAGGGAGGGGTGTGCGGTGCAGGAGCGCAAGGATGCGGGAATGCGCCTCGCCGGAGGTCGCTACGAGGTGACCGGGGAGCTGGGGCGCGGCGGCATGGGCGTCGTCTGGCGCGCCCGCGACGCCAGGATCAACCGGGACGTCGCGATCAAGCAGCTCCACGTGCCGGAAGGCGTCCCGGAGGCGGAACGGCGGGTGCTCGACGAGCGCCTCATGCGGGAGGTGCAGGTCGCGGGCAGGCTCAGCGATCCCGGGGTGGTCACGGTGCACGACGTGTTCGCCGAGAACGGCGCCACGTTCATCGTGATGGAACTGGTGGACCCCGTCACGCTCAGCGACGTCGTGGGGCCGCAGCGGCCGATGCCCCCGGCCCAGGTGGCGGACCTCGCCTTGCGGTTGCTGTCCGCGTTGGAGGCGGCGCACGCGGCGGGGATCGTGCACCGGGACGTGAAGCCGAGCAACATCATGATCTCGGGCAGCGGCGGGGTGAAGCTGGCCGATTTCGGGATCGCGCAGACCGTCGACGATCCGCGCCTGACCACGACCGGCGCGCTCATCGGCTCCCCGGCGTTCATGGCTCCGGAACGCATCCAGGGCGCGGATGCGACACCCGCGAGCGACCTGTGGTCGCTGGGCGCGACGTTGTTCTTCGCTCTGGAGGGGTGGTTGCCGTTCGACCGGCAGACCACGGCGGCGACGCTGCACGCGGTGCTCAACGAGACGCCCCGGATGTCCCGGGACCACGGGGCGGTCGGCGAGCTGGTCGCGGGCCTGCTCACCACCGATCCCCGCGCCCGGCTCAGCTCGATCCAGGCCCGCGCGCTGCTGTCCGATCCGCACCGCGCGGAACCGGGGCGCGCGGCGACGTCCGGATCGCGGCGGTGGTGGCTGGTCGGGGCGGTGCCCGCCGCGGTGCTCCTGTTCGTCGCGGGCCTGCTGCTCGGCAGGAACCTGCCGGTCGCCGGTGATCCAGGTGGGCCCCAGGCCGCGCCCGGGGCCAATCCGCTCGTCGCGGGCCCCCAGCAGCCGACGCTGACCTACGGTCCGGGCGGTGACGTGGAGCCGTTCGACCTGGGCGAGGACAACCCGTGCGCGGACACCGCGCTGGAGCCGGGCGACCGCGTCGCGCAGGATCGGTTCCGGCCGTGCGATTCCGCGCACGACGTGGAGATCTACGCCAGCGGGGACGTGTTCGGCGGGCGGTCGACCAGCGACGTCAGCTACCCCGGGCAGCGCGAACTGGCGCGGTTCGCCGAAGGCATGTGCGGCGCGCACTTCGCCACCGACAAGATCGACCACCCGGACAAGGAACGGACGTTGCGCTACGGCGCGGTGATCCCCACCGCGCAGGCGTGGGAAGCCAAGCGGCGGACGTCGCTCGACGGCGACAGCGCCAACGACGAGGGATCGCAGATCGTGCACTGCTACGTGCGCAGCGCCGACGGCACGCCGCTGACGACACCGGTCGCCGCCGACTGAACCCCGGTAAGGTGAGCGCATGGGTGTGGCCAATGACGAGCGCCGTGAACTGTGCGACCTGTTCGACCGGGTCGGGCCGGACGCGCCGACGCTGTGCGGTGAGTGGAAGACCAAGGACCTCGCGGTGCACCTGGTGCTGCGCGAACGGCGCCCCGACGCGCTGGCGGGCAAGTTCGTCAAGGCGCTGGCCGAGCGCGGCGACAAGGTGGAGCAGGGTCTGCGCGAGCAGCCCTGGCCGGAACTGATCGCCACCGTGCGCGAAGGCGCGCCGAAGTGGAACCCGCTGGCCATCGGCGCCGTGGACGAGACGGTCAACACCGCCGAGTTCTTCGTGCACCACGAGGACGTGCGGCGGGCGCAGCCGGGATGGCAGCCGCGGCCGTCCGAGCCGGAGCGCGAAGAGGCGCTGTGGAAATCGTTGTCCCGGGTGGCGAAGGTCTTCTACGGCCGCAGCCCCGTCGGCGTGGTGCTGCGCCGTCCGGACGGCACCGAGATCGCCGCGAAGCGCGGCCCGCGCACGGTGCGCATCAGCGGTGAACCGAGCGAACTGCTGCTGCACGCGTTCAGCCGCCGCCAGGTGCGCGTCGACATCGACGGGAACGAAGCAGACGTGCTCGCAGTGGAAGACCTGCGCCGCTCGTTCTGACCTGCCTGTCTTTGGCTTGGCTTGAGTAGTGGGTCGGGTAGCGGAACCTCAGCGGCTTCCTCGCTGCGGGATCTTTTTTCCAAGTGGCTCCGCCACGAGGGAAAAAGCCGTCCTCGCGAGGAAGCCGCAGAGAACCCGCGGGTGGTTCTGTTGCTCAGGCTGATCACCGCTCAGCGGCTTCGCCGCTGACAGGACAACGGCCACCAACGCCGCTCGTCTGGAACGATGAATCAGCGAGCCGCTCTCCGACGGGATCGCTGCGCGGTGGCAGGCACTACCTTCGGTCGTACGGCAGGTTTCGCTCCACTGGCTCGATTTCGGTTCGTGTCGCGGAAATCCGGTTGTCGTCGCGCTGATCTGCGGGAACATGAACGGCATTCAGGGTTTCGGGCCGCGAGGTTTCCGCGATCTTCGGTGCTGGGGCGCGGTGCCGCCCGGCGCCGTCGATGCGGCGCGCTGACCAGTGGACTCACAAGGTAGCGTCAAGGGCTATGACCGTCTGTCCCACCGCCACTGAAGGTCGGCCGTTCGGCCGGGTCCTGACCGCCATGGTGACGCCGTTCGACGCGGACGGGAAGCTCGACCTGGCGCTGGCTCAGGAGCTCGCGACCTACCTCGTCGATCACGTCGGAAACGACGGCCTGGTCGTCAACGGCACGACGGGTGAAAGCCCCACGACCAGTGATGACGAGAAAGAGCAGTTGCTGCGCGCCGTCGTCGAAGCGGTAGGGGACCGCGCGACGGTGGTCGCCGGAGCGGGCACGAACAACACCGCGCACTCCGTGGAGTTGGCCCGCACCGCGGAAAAGGCCGGCGCGCACGGGCTGCTCGTGGTGACCCCGTACTACTCGCGCCCCCCGCAGGAGGGGCTGCTGTCGCACTTCACGACGGTGGCCGACGCGACCGAGCTGCCGGTGATGCTCTACGACATCCCGCCCCGCTCGGTGGTGCCCATCCACACCGACACGCTCAAGCGGCTCGCGGAACACCCGCAGATCAAGGCCGTGAAGGACTCCAAGCACGACCTGTGGGCGGGCAGCGAGGTGCTGTCCAACAGCGACTTGGCCTACTACTCCGGCGAGGACCCGCTGAACCTGCCGTGGTTGTCGGTGGGCGCGGTCGGCTTCGTCAGCGTGATCGGGCACGTCGTCGGCGATCGGCTGCGCAAGATGCTCGACGCCTACGAAGCGGGCGACATCGCCACCGCCAGGGACGTGCACGTCGGCCTGATGCCGGTCTACCGGTCGATGAACTTCGTGGGTGGTGTGATCTTCTCGAAGACGGCGCTGCGGTTGTGCGGTTATGAGACCGGGCATCCCCGGCTGCCGTTGCCGCAGGCCACCGATGAGCAGGTGCGGGTGATCACCAGCGATCTGTGGGACGCCGGTCTGGTCCTGGTCAATCCCGATGCCGCAGCAGAGGTGCACCGTTGAGCGCTCGCGCAACATCTTCCGAAAACCACCCCGTGACGCCGACCGCGTCGGCGCCGCCACCGGCCCTGCCCGAGGGCGGGCTGCGGGTGACCGCGCTCGGCGGCATCGGCGAAGTCGGCCGCAACATGACCGTGTTCGAGCACGAGGGCAAGCTGCTCATCGTCGACTGCGGGGTGCTGTTCCCGGAGGACGACTCGCCCGGTGTCGACCTGATCCTGCCTGACTTCGGGGCGATCGAGAACCGGCTGGACGACGTCGAGGCCGTGGTGCTCACGCACGGCCACGAGGACCACATCGGCGCGGTGCCGTTCCTGCTGCGGCTGCGCCCGGACCTGCCGGTCGTCGGCTCGAAGTTCACGCTGGCGCTGCTGGCGGCGAAGTGCAAGGAACACCGCCAGGACCCGGTGCTGATCGAGGTCGCCGAGGGCCAGCACAGCAAGCACGGCGTGTTCGACCTGGAGTTCTTCGCGGTCAACCACTCGATCCCGGACGCGCTGGCGGTCGCGATCCGCACGTCCGCGGGCGTGGTGCTGCACACCGGTGACATCAAGCTGGACCAGCTGCCGCTGGACGGCAGGCTCACCGACCTGGCCGGGTTCTCCCGCCTGGGCGACGAGGGCGTGGACCTGTTCCTGGTGGACTCCACGAACGCCGAGGTGCCCGGTTTCGTGACGCCGGAGCGCGAGATCGGTCCCGTGCTGGACCGGGTGATCGGCAAGGCGACGCAACGGCTGATCGTGGCTTGCTTCGCCAGCCACGTGCACCGCGTGCAGCAGGTGCTGGACGTGGCCGAGACGCACGGCCGCAAGGTCTGCTTCGTGGGCCGCTCGATGGTGCGCAACATGGGCATCGCCAACGACCTGGGCATCCTGCGGGTGCCGCCGGGCCTGCTGGTGGAGCTGGACGAGGCGCTGGCGATGCCGGAGCACCTGGTGCTGTTCGTGTCGACGGGGTCGCAGGGCGAACCGCTCTCGGCGCTGTCCCGGATGGCGCGCGGCGAGCACAAGCAGATCCGGATCCGCGCCGGCGACACGGTGGTGCTGGCGAGCTCGCTGATCCCCGGCAACGAGACCGCGGTGTTCGGTGTGGTCAACGGCCTGGTCCGGCTCGGCGCGGACGTGGTGCACCAGGGCGGGGCGAAGGTCCACGTCTCCGGGCACGCCTCCGCCGGTGAGCTGCTGTACCTGTACAACGCGGTGCGCCCGAGCAACGTGATGCCGGTGCACGGCGAGTGGCGCCACCTGCGCGCGAACGCCGAACTGGCCCGGCTCACCGGCGTCGCCGCCGAGCGGGTGGTGATCGCCGAGGACGGCGTGGTGGTCGACCTCGTCGACGGGATCGCGAAGGTCACCGGTCGCGTCGAGGTCGGGCACGTCTACGTCGACGGCCTGTCCGTCGGTGACGTCGGCGAGTCGACGCTGTCGGACCGGCTGGTGCTGGGCGAGGGCGGCTTCATCTCGATCACCGTGGCGGTCGAGGCCGCGACGGGCCGGGCGGTGTCGAGCCCGACGATCTCCGGCCGCGGTTTCTCCGACGACCCGAAGGCGCTGGACGACGTGGTGCCGCTGGTGGAGATGGAGCTGGCGCGCACCGAATCGGAAGGCATCGCCGACACGCACCGCATCGCGCAGGCCGTGCGCCGCGTGGTCGGCAAGTGGGTCGCGGACAAGTACCGCCGCCGCCCCATGATCGTCCCGAACGTGCTCCCGGTGAGCTCCTGACCTCTCGCCGCGGTCGGAAATCCGGTGCGCACACCGGATTTCCGGCGCGGCGTCGGAGGATATCCCCACGCGGAAGCGAGGAGCCTCCACCGGACTCTTCGGCGTCGTAGCGTTTCCGCATCCCGATCGGGAGATGTGGAAGGGGCACGACACACGATGAAGCGATTCACCACAGCGGCGGTCTTCGCGACGGCTGCGCTGCTGGCGGCACCCGCCTCGGCGCTGGCCGCGCCGGCACCGGCGGTGCAGATCCAGGGCGACGTGCCGCCGGACCAGACCGCTCCGGGCGGTGACGCGCCACCGGACCAGACGGTGCCGGGCAGCGGCGTTCCGGCGGACCAGACCGCTTCGCGGGTGGGCGTCCTGGGTGACGACAAGGGCGACGACAAGGGCGACGGCTGCGACCCGAGCACGTCCAAGCCGCCGTGCGACGACGGTGGCAACAAGCCCACCGCGGTGGCCGCGTTGCAGGGCGACGAATCGATTCCCGCGGCGCGCTGACCCGAGTCGGCGAGCCCGACGCCCCGAGCCGAGTTCCGGCTCGGGGCATGCGCGTCAGTTCCCCGCGGCGTCGAGCAACCAGTGGTAGCGCATTCGCAGCGCTCGTTCCGTGCTGGCCAGTGCCGCGCCGATGGTGAGGGCGGTGTTGAGCCACAGCGGCAGGTGCAGGGGCGACTCGAAGATCCCGATGTTCGCCGCGATGGGAGGGATCCGGGAGATCGGCTCCGCGATCTGGATGGCGAGCAGGATCACTCCGATGACCAGCAGCACCACCGAGACGAAACCGACCGCGCCGCTCACGACCGGATGGTTGCGTTCGAGGCGGGCGCGGCGTCCTTCTGCGGACTTCGGATCCGGGGTGAGCTGGTGTTCGGTGCCCGACGCGGTCACGTAGTGGCAGCGCTTGAGCCCGACCTGGCTCGTCGCGACCTCGATGGTGCCGCCGTCGACGGGGAAGGCGGCGGGGACCTTGGACACCGCGTGGTGCCTGCCGTCGCGGAACAGGTGCGCCTTGACCTCGCCGTTGCTGTCGCCCATGTGCCGGACCTCGACCGTGTACACCGTGCGGTGCCCGTCGTGGTGATCGAGCGTGAGGTGCAACAGCGCCCGGCTGAACTGCTGCCACCAGCGGAACGGCTTCAACGGCCGCCCGTCGCCGCTCTTCACGCGTCGCAACGCCCGATCTCGCCGCCACTGCTCGAACATGCCCGCCCCTTCGCCGAATCCCCCGGAAAGTCTCTAACACGCTGTACTAGCGCGATGGACGCCAAGCTAGCACAGCGTGTTAGAAAAGCGCTATCACGGTGTGCTAGTACTGTGCGGAGTGGAGGTGGGCATGGACGACTCGGACGAGCCGGCGTTGAGCACCCGGCACCGGATCCTGGTGGCCGCGGCGACGATGATCGGTGAGGATGCGTCGGCGCGGTTGAGCGTCCGCGCGGTCGCGGCGCGGGCCGGGGTGAGCACGGGCTCGCTGCGCTACCACTTCCCGACCCAGCGAGCCCTCCAGGACGCCGTGCTCGCCGGCATCTACGACATGGTGGCCACCGGCGACGCGATCCACGACCGGTCGCTACCTGCACGGGACCGGCTGGTCGCCTGCCTCCGCGAAGTGCTCGCACCCGCCGGAGTGGGGCAGGAGGCGCGCGCGGCCTTCGGGAAGCTCCACGAGGGATTCATCGCGCCGGAGCCGACCGAGGAGATCAAGGCCGTCTACCTAGGCATGGAACGCGAGGGCCAACGCCGCACCGAGCACTGGCTGTCCGTCCTCGTGGACGAAGGCGCGCTCGCCGCCGGCGACAACGCGCGGCGCGCGAGGTTCCTGATGACGGTGGTCAACGGCCTCTCGCTGGAGCGCGCGCTGCCCGCCGAGGACTCGCTGCTGACCGCCGAGACGAACACCCTGTACCTGGCCGTCGACGCCGTCCTGGCGAGCGCCGGGGCTGGTGCAGGGGGCGGGTGAACGGCCCGTTCGTCCGATCCGGTCGGGCGAACGAGCCGTTCACCTCGACGGTCAGAACGGGCCGTGGAAGTAGACGGTGTCGGTGGCGAAGAAGTTCGGCTGCACCGAGATCCGAAGTTCCCCGGAGTCCGAGGTGATCTGGAATCCCCTGGTGATGGTGAGGGTTCCGCCCGGCGGGATCTGGGCGTTGGCGAAGATGTCGTCCGAGTAGACCGGCTGGGTGGCGCGTCCGTCGTGGGTGGCGGTGATGTCCCAGGTGACCGGGTTGATCTCATCGCCGGTGCCGTTGGTGATGGTCAGGTCGACCTCGACCGCGCGGGCTCCGGAAGGCAGTTCGTAAGGGTTGGACTTCTTGAACTTCCGCGGTTCGGAGACCTGCACGGATTCGCCGCCCTTCCAGGTGTGCGTCTGACCGAAGCCGAGCTCGATCGGGGCATCCGAGGCGTCCGCGGAATCTCCGCCCGGAACGGGGCTGTGCTGGGCTTCGACGCCGAGCGATTCGGATTGCTTCGCTGCCTCGTTCGCGGCGGTGCCGACGATGCCGACCCAGGCGACGCAGATCAGGAGTCCGATTCCGGCGAGCACGGTGCCGGTGATCGCCATGCCCTGGTTGTTCGCCTCGCCGTTGCGCGCGCGGATGATGCCGATGACGCCGAAGACGAGGCCGAGGATGCCCAGCGGCCAGGCGATCACGCCGATGAACGGGATGAACGAGAACAGCAGGGCGAGCAGACCGAGGACGAATCCGGCGGTGCCGAGACCGTTCTTCGGCGTCGTCGGCGGCGGGACCACTGCGGACATGGGTGTTTCCTTCCGGCAGGACGTGGGAATCGCGGGCAACCGCAAGATCGTTCCAACGGGAGGACGTCCTGTCCGCGTTTTCCTGCCGGACCACACGTAGGGGTGGATTCAGTGGATCGCTGGTGCGGAATCTGCTAAATGCGGTCTGCGAGATCTCGGGAATGCCCGCTCTGCGCGAGCCTGCGGGGTTTCCACATCCGCCGGTCGCCGCTCGCCGCACCGGGCGTTGAACGCGAACGAGGGCCGCACCGGTGTTCGGTGCGGCCCTCGTGCTCGTGCGGTCAGCGCCAGTGGCGCAGGGCGTCCTGGAGCACCTTCGGCTGCTCGGTGCGCTTCGGCCCGATGGTCGCGGCGCCCTCCGGGGTCGGCTGGGGGAGGGGTTCGCAGGTGACGTCCGGGCCGTCACCGGGCTTGCGCTGGGGCAGGGCACCGGTGGTCAGGTAGTCGGCGATGCGGTCGTCGACGCAGCCGTTGCCGGACAGCGAACCGGAGTGCGTCGTGCCGCCGGGCAGGCTGATCAGGCTCGCGCCGGGGAGCCGCTTGCGGGCCTCGATCGCGCCGGGGAACGGGGTCGCCGCGTCCAGCTCCTCGCTGATCAGCAAGGCTCCCTCGACGTCGCCGCCGTCGACGTTCACCGGCTCACCCGCCTTCGCCGGCCAGTTCAGGCAGGAGGCGTTGTACCAGGCGTTCGCCCAGGTCTCGAACGGTGCTTTCGCGTGCGTGACCCAGTTGTCGGCGCGCCAGCGGCCCCACTGCTGCGGCCACTGCACGTCGGTGCACTGGACGGCGTTGTAGACGGCGAAACCGTTGTCGTCGCCGGGCGTGTTCGACGCGTCGTAGATCTCCACCAGCGGCTGCCAGTCACCGTGGTGCACCCAGCCCGCGAACGCCTTCGCGCGCTTGTCCCACCCGGTCTGGCCGTAGCCCGCGGACAGGAACAGGTCCGTCCACTCCGACGAGCCGATCTCGCCGCCCGCGGGTTGCGCGTCGAGCTTCGCGCGCTGCTCGTAGTAGAGCCGCTCGACCTGCGCCCCGGTGGTGCCCAGGTGGTACACCGAGTCGTAGCGGGCGACCCAATCGAAGAAGATCTTGATGTTGCGGTCGAACGCGACGTCCTGGTTCAGGTTCGCGTCGTACCAGACGTCCTCGACGTTGACGACGCCGTCCATGACGACCCGGCGCAGCCGCTCCGGGTGCAGCGTGCCGTACACCTGCCCGAGGTAGGTGCCGTAGGAGAAGCCGTAGTAGTTCAGCTTCTCCTGGCCGAGCGCTTTGCGGATGCTCTCCATGTCCTCGACGGAATCCGTCGTCTTCATGTGGTCCAGCAGCGCCCCGCCCGTCCTGCCGCACGCCTCCGCATAACCGGAAGTGCGGGACAGCCACTCCTGCTCCTTCTCCGGAGTGGTGGGGAGGTAATCGGGGCGGTCGTGGGCGAAGTAGTTCGGATCGCACGACAACGCGGGTTTGCTCGAACCGACACCGCGCGGATCGAAACCGACCCAGTCGTAGGCGGCGCCCGCGCCGTGCGGAACCGATTCGCCCAATGTCGCCAGGTACAGGCCGGAACCGCCGGGACCACCCGGGTTGAGCAGCATCGCGCCCTGGTACTGATCCTCGGGCACGGTGTGCTTCACCTGCGACACGGCGAGTGAGATCTTCTCCCCGTCCGGATTCGCGTAGTCCAGCGGAACTTCGAGCATTCCGCATTCGGCGCCCGCCTCCTGCAAGGACTCGTCCTCGCAAGGGCCCCAGGAAATCGGGGCGGGTTCGAAGGGGGCCGGGGCGGTCGGGGCGGCGGAACTCGCCGGTGCGAACAGCAGGCTGGCGGCCAGCAAGCCGGTCGCCGCTGTCGCGGTCGCTGTTTTCTGCACTTCATTCCTCGATGTCCGGTTCGGCGCCCGCTGCGGGTGCCGATCGGCTCAGTCTGCTCAGGGCGTCCGCATTCCACCAGGTGTTTCGCGAATCCGCACGATTGCGCGCATTCCCAGTTGAACGGTATTGGTGACCCAGCACGTCCGGCCGGTCGCGGAAGGTGAGTAGAAACGCGGCCCCGCCGCGCCGGATGAGTCGGATACGGTCCCGGCTGATCAGGAACGCGCGTACGTGCTGCCGGGCGGAATGGTTCCTGGGGGTCGCCCCCGAGCGTTGTCGCGTGAGCGCGGCTGAATCGCGGCGACGCTCATTTTTCCCGGACTGGGGAATCTCCGGCTCTCAAGGGCGCCAAGGGCTGCGCTTGTCGGTGACCTTGCGGGTCGGGTCCTCGTGCCGCGGGACGTCCGGCTCGTCCGCGCGCAGCGGAGCCAGGCCCGCCGTGATCGCGCGCATGATCCGGTCCCTGGCGCGCGCGGCGTCACCGGCGCGGTCCGAGGACAGATCGCTCAAGTCGACCGGATCGCCGAAGTGCACCTTCAGCACCGGGCGCCGCCGGATGGCCGCGAGCCACGATCCGAGCAGCACCCGCACGTCACCGAAGTTCCCGACGCGCAGCATTCCGTAGCACATGGCCTCGTGCGCGCCCCACTGGCTGATCGGGATCACCGGTGCGCGCGAGGCCAGCGCCATCCGGGCCACGCCGGTCTTGCCGCGCTCCGGCCACAGGCCCGGTTCCAAGCTGATCCGGCCCTCCGGGTACACCAGCACCGGGCGGTGATCCTCCTCCAGCGCGCCCACCACGTGGTCCAGCGCCTGCGCCGCGTTCGCCTTGCCGCGGTCGGCGCGCACGTGGTGGCAGTGGCGCAGCATCGACCCGATCACCGGGGCGTCGAACAGGCCGCCGGTGGCGAGGAAGCGCAGCGCCAGCCGCCGACGGCCGCACGCCGCCATCACGACCAGCGCGTCGACGTTGCCGATGTGGTTCGAGGCCAGCAGCAGCGGCCTGCCGCGCAACTCGTCCGGCACGTCACCGGTCACCTCCAGGCGACCCGTGAGCAGGATCAGCGCGCGGTCCACCCGCAGCAGCACCCGCCACAGCAGCGGCGCCTCCCGGAACAACCGGGTGCGGGACCGCTGGGACGCCTGCGGGCTGCGGCGTGTCGGCTCTGCTGGATCTACGGGCTGGGCGACCATGACGAGTGAGGATCGCACAAGGGCGGAATCGGTGGACCCAGGACGTGGAAAACCAGGGCCCGACACCCCGGTGGCCGCTGTGCCACCTGTGACGGGAGGGGCCGGTCAAGATACCGTAAGTCCCATGGCGGGCCGGACCACGAGCGGCGCCCAGCGCAAGAACCAGTCCCAACCCGGTTCGAAGAGCAGGGCCCAGAGCTCAACACGCAGCTCAGGCGGCACGAAGAGCAACGGCGGTGCCGCGAAAAGCCGCAAGACCACCTCCAGCGGTGGCTCTTCCCGCGGCTCCACGCACGCGCCGCGCCGCACCCCGGCGAAGAAGCCCACCGCGCAGCGCGGCCAGCCCCGGTCGGGCGGAGTGCTGCGCCGCGCCAAGGACATCGACCCCGCGCACGGGCGCACCGGGCTCGCGATCATCGCGCTCGCCGCGGCCGTGATCACCGCGGCCGGCATCTGGTGGCACGCGGGCGGGCCCGTCGGGCAGTGGCTCGACTGGGGGCTGCGGTTCGTCATCGGCAACGCGGTGCTGGTGCTGCCGATCGTCGTCGCCGGGGTCGCGGTGTTCTTCGCCAGCACCGACAACAACCCCGAAGCCCGGCCGCGAGTGGTGCTCGGCTCGGTGTTGCTCGGCTGGAGCGCGCTGGGCGTGCTGCACATCGGCTCCGGCGCGCCGAGCGGCTGGCAGGAGTGGCCCGCCGCGGGCGGCGTGCTCGGCTTCATCGCGGGCGGGCCGCTGGCGCAGGGACTGACCGGCTGGGTCGCGGTGCCCGTGCTGGTGCTCGTGGCGCTGTTCGGGCTGATGCTGCTCACCGACACGACGCTCGCCACCGTGCGCAACCACCTGCTCGGCAAGCCCGTCGAAGACGGCGAACCCGCCACCGAGGAAGTCGCGCCCGAGACGGTGAAGCTGCGCCGCCCGTCGCGGCGCCGCCAGGCCTCGACGCCCGTGGAGGAGCCCGCAGCCAAGAGCGGTGGCAAGTCCAAGGGCGACCAGCTCTCCCTCGACGACGTGCCCGAAGAGGCCCCCACCAAGCCCCGCGGGAAGGCGAAGCCCGCGGCGGCCGAGGTGCCCGCCGCCGACACGGCCGACGAACCCGCCGACACCGGCAAGCTCACCATCAGCCGCGCCGTTGAAGGTGACTACAAGCTGCCGCCGCTGGACGTGCTCACCGGCGGGGACGCGCCGAAGACGCGCAGCAAGGCCAACGACTCCATGATCGAGGCGATCACCGCGGTCCTGGAGCAGTTCAAGGTGGACGCGGAGGTCACCGGCTTCGTCCGGGGGCCGACCGTCACCCGCTACGAGATCGAACTCGGGCCCGGCGTGAAGGTCGAGAAGATCACCGCGCTGACCAAGAACATCGCCTACGCCGCCGCCACCGACAACGTGCGGCTGCTCGCGCCGATCCCCGGCAAGTCCGCGGTGGGCATCGAAGTGCCCAACAGCGACCGCGAAATGGTGCGCCTGGGCGACGTGCTGCGCTCCACCACCGCCTCCGGTGACGAGCACCCGCTGGTGATGGGGCTGGGCAAGGACATCGAAGGCCACATGGTCACCGCGAACCTGGCGAAGATGCCGCACCTGCTGTGCGCGGGTTCGACCGGTTCCGGTAAGTCCAGCTTCGTGAACTCGATGCTGGTGTCGCTGCTGGCGCGGGCCACGCCGCAAGAGGTCCGGATGATCCTGATCGACCCCAAGATGGTCGAGCTCACCCCGTACGAGGGCATCCCGCACCTGATCACGCCCATCATCACCCAGCCGAAGAAGGCCGCCGCCGCGCTGGGCTGGCTGGTGGACGAGATGGAACAGCGCTACCAGGACATGCAGGCCAACCGGGTGCGCCACATCGACGACTTCAACACCAAGGTCCGCTCCGGCGAGATCACCGCACCGCCCGGCAGCGAACGCGAATACCGGCCGTACCCGTACATCCTGGCCATCGTCGACGAGCTCGCGGATCTGATGATGACCGCGCCGCGTGACGTGGAGGACGCGATCGTGCGGATCACGCAGAAGGCCCGCGCCGCCGGAATCCACCTGGTGCTGGCCACCCAGCGGCCCTCGGTGGACGTCGTCACCGGCCTGATCAAGACGAACGTGCCGTCGCGGCTCGCGTTCGCCACGTCCTCGCTCACCGACTCGCGGGTCATCCTCGACCAGCCGGGCGCCGAGAAGCTGATCGGCATGGGCGACGCGCTGTACCTGCCGATGGGAGCCGGACGGCCGCAGCGCGTGCAGGGCTCCTTCGTCAGCGACGAAGAGATCCACCGCGTCGTTTCCTACACCAAGGAGCAGGCCGAACCGGACTACACCGACGGCGTCACCGCGGCCAAAGCGGGCGAGAAGAAGGAAGTCGACTCCGACATCGGCGACGACCTCGACGTGCTGCTGCAGGCCACCGAGCTCGTCGTCACCAGCCAGTTCGGCTCCACGTCGATGCTGCAGCGGAAGCTGCGCGTCGGGTTCGCCAAAGCGGGCAGGCTCATGGACCTGCTCGAATCGCGCGGCGTCGTCGGTCCTTCCGAGGGGTCGAAGGCGCGCGACGTGCTGGTGAAACCGGATGAGTTGGAAAACGCTCTGTATTCGATTCGTGGCGGTCCGCCACCGGATTCCGAAGAGTGATCGACGGCCCCGCCTGATCAGGCGGGGCCGTTGCCGTATTTACCGGTGATTTTCGTCGCGGCAATGACTTCGGCGCGTATTCTTCACGACTGCGACACCGCCACTCGGGGGAGTGGTGGAAATGTGCCACGAGGGTTCACGGACTGATCATCGCGAGATATATTCTGCGCCGCTCCTCGACCGAAAGGTTCGCGATGAACGGCAAGAAAGCACGAGCCGGTGCCGCCACCGCGCTGTCGGTGCTGCTGCTCACCGGCTGGTACCAGGCCGCGGCCTGGGCCGAGCCGCCGGCCGGTGACATGACACCGATGGACATCTCGAAGGGCGAGATGTTCCGGCAAGGCGGCAGCAGCTACCCGCGCCTGGTCCGGCTCGAGAACAGCGGTACCGCCAACGGGCGTGTCATGGCCAGCATGACCACCTACGTGGACAACGCCGGACGTGCGGTGATCTACGAGAGCACCGACGACGGCAAGTCCTTCCAGCCGGTCGGCGAGATCCGCGACCCGGCGGGCGAGGACACCAAGGGCATGTGCTGCTCCACCCTCTACGAACTGCCGCGGCAGGTCGGCGACATGCCCGCGGGCACCCTGCTGTGGGCGGGCACCGCCGGCGTCGGCGCCGATGAGGAGACCCGGACCAGCAGCGTCCGGTTGTGGCGCAGCGACGACCAAGGGCGAACCTGGTCGTACCTGTCCGACGTGGTCTCGAAGCCGCCGGGACCAGGAATCTGGGAGCCGGAATTCACCGTCTCCGAACAAGGTGACCTGGTCGCGTTCTACTCCGACGACATGGATCCGAACCACGATCAGAAAATGGTTCAGATCCGCTCCAAGGACGGCATCACCTGGACCGACGAGCGCGATGCGATCAAGCAGGACGAATTCCGGGTGCGCCCCGGGATGGCCGGTGTCCGCCAATTGCCGGACGGCACCTATGTGATGACCTACGAAATGTGCAACTTCGACCCGGTGCACACGTGCACGGTGTGGATGCGCGAATCCGAGGACGGCTGGGACTGGGGCGACCCCCGCGACCCGGGCACCGAAATCGTCTCGGACACCGGCGGGCAGCCGCTGGGCACCCCGACGATCACCTGGGCGCCCGGTGACGACCCCAACGGCAGGCTCGTGCTCGCATACCAGATGCTCGCGGGCGACGAAGGCGGCTGGGCGCCCGGCAACGGCAAGACCCTGATGGTCAACGACCACCCGTCGGACCTCTCCAGCGGCTGGCGCGAGATCGACGCCCCCGTGCACATCGAGCACAACCAGGGCAGCACCTGCCGCGGCTTCAGCCCGTCGGTGGTGCCGACCGAGGACGGCGAGTCGCTGATCCACGTGGTCACGGACTTCGAGAAGTACATCGGCGGGCCCTGCGAGGCCTACTTCGGCACCGGGGCCATCGACGGCTCCGGCGACGCGGCCACAACGAACACCGAACGCACCCCGCTCGACCCTCGGCCGGGGCGGTAAGGGCTCTTTTTGCTTGGGTGTCCGGGTAGCGGAACCTCAGCGTTCTTCTCGCTGCGGGATCTTTTTCCCAAGTGGCTCCGCCACGAGGGAAAAAGCTGTCCTCGCGAGAAGAACGCTGAGA
>NZ_JBSFWJ010000079.1:0-25357 GCF_053592695.1 Saccharopolyspora sp. NPDC002578
GAGAACCCGCGGGTTGTCACCTTTTTGACGTGGGCTATGTGCTTCGCACATACAGGCACGGCTTCGCCGCAAGGCAGGCTTGCTTCGCAGCCCAAAGCATGGCTTCGTCTGGAGGGGGCTTCGTGGCGTGCGGTGCGGTGGCTGCGGGTGCGGGGTCAGGTCGTGAAGGTGCTGTGGAAGCGGGCTGCGTTGTCGAGGAGTTCGGGGACCGTGGTGCAGGTGAACTGGAGGTCGATGAACGCCTCTTCGACGCCCAGTTCGGCTGCGGCGTGGAGGTAGTCGACGATCTGTTCCACTGGGCCCTGCACGGGGCGGGAACCTGGCGGGCCGAGTTCGGGGTTCACGCGCAGGACCGTCCTGACCGGGGGCAGCCCGGGGTCGCGGGGGTGTTCGCGCAGCGCGCGGAGCATGCGGCCGAGGGCGTCCAGCGGCAGTGCGATCGCGAGCCAGCCGTCGGCGCGGCGCGCGATGCGGCGCAGCGCCGCGTCCGAGCCGCCGCCGAGGTAGACGGGGATCTTGCCCTGCGGCTTCGGCTGGAAATCGCCCGCGCTGATCGTCCAGAACCGGCCGCGGTGCTCGATCGGATCCGGGCCCCAGGCCGCGTTGAGCACGTCGAGGGTCTCGTCGAGCCGCGCGCCGCGTTCCGTCCACGGCACCCCGGCGGCGTTGTACTCGTCGCGCGACCAGCTCAGCCCCAGCCCGGCGATGAGCCGCCCGGAGCTGAGCAGGTCGAGTCCGGTGAGGCCGCGCGCCAGCTGGATCGGCGAGTGCAGCGGAGCGCTGAGCGTGCTGGTGCCCAACCGGGGCAGCGTGGTGGCGGTGGCCGCGATGCTCAACGTCAGCAGCGGGTCGAGCCCGGCCCGCATCTGCGCGGGCATCGTCCCGTCCCCACCGGGGTAGGGCGTCAGCAGCTCGTACGGGGCGTGCACCCGTTCACCGGCCCAGAGGCCGTCGAAGCCCATGGCTTCGGCCTCCGCGGCGACGGTCCGCACGTGGTCCGGGTGGGCGAACGTCCCGAACTGCGGAAGTCCCAGCCCCAAGCGCATCCTCGCGCCCCTCTCAGCCGCAGGTGGCGAGCATTTCCTGCAACGCCGACTTCTCGGCGGTGGTGATGGACAGGCCGTAGGTGTGCTTCACGGTGACCCAGTCCGTGGAGTACTCGCACCACGCGGACTCGACGGGCCGCCACTTCGACGGGTCCTTGTCGCCCTTCGACCGGTTGGAGCGCTTGTCGGCGGCGACGAGCTGCGGGATGTCCATGTCGTTGGCGAACTGCTCGCGGCGTTCGTCGGTCCACTCGTCGGCGCCGCTGCGCCACGCGTTGGCCAGCGGCACCATGTGGTCGATGTCGACGTCGGAGTCGTCGGCGACGGTCTCGCCGCTGTAGGTGCTGACCCAGCTGCCCGATGTCGACTCGCAGGAGTTGTTCACCTGCACGTTCTCCCCGTCGCGGCGCAGCACCGCTTCGCGGGTGTTGCAGTTCTTCCCGGCGTCCGGCGCGGGGATCCAGTGCTCGAAGCTGTCGCGCGAGTAGCCGTCCATCGAGCCCTCGGGTTCGACCTTGAGGCCCGCGAGCTGCTCGGACGCCTCGCCCGCCGACGCGGTGCTGGGAGCGGAGTCGGTGGCGAGCACCCGGTCCAGCAGGCCGGATTCGAACACCAACCAGCCGCCCCCGATGATCAGGGCGGCCACGACGGTGATCCACATCGGCGTGCGTTGCTTCTTCTGCTGTCCAGTCGACATGCTCGCTCCGGCTCGGCGTTACTGTACGCAGCCCATTCGATCACGGAGCCGTGGGCGAGCAGTACCGCCGTGCGCGGGAGATCACGCCGTGGCCGGGGAGAACCGGTACAGGTCGCGCAGCAGGCCGATCTCACCGCCGTGGTGGAACAGCTCCCGGTTCAGGTGCAGCACGAGCGTCAGGTACGACCGGTCGGCATAAGGGCCTTCGGCTGCTCCGACGGGCTGCGACCAGCGGTCCGCGGGCATGTTCCCGATGCCGTCGCGCCACAGCTCGTGGTTCCGGTCCAGGTGCGCGAGCGCTTCGTCGGCGCTGCCCGGGTAGTGGTGGTGGTCGATCCGGTAGGAGCCGTCGCCGAAGTGGTTCGAGGCCCGCATCGCGAAGACGTGGTCGGCGATGTGGCACAACCGCCAGGCGATCGTCGTGAACGGCGCCGGGTCGGGAGCGGGGAACGCGAAGTCGAACTCCCAGCCACGTTCGGTCTCCCGCACCGACCAGCACCCGTCGACGGGTTCCCAGAAGTACTCCGCGTCGCTGAGCCCGTCCAGCCGCGGCCGCCACTGTCCCCAGTAGAAGTCGAGCTGATCCAGCACCTCACCCCGAAAGTCCATGCGCCGCAGCGTTATCCGCACCCCCGACACTCCGCCGATCGTCGGACGGGTCGGCCCACCGTGGGTGTTTCCCGCGCTGGTTCACGAAAGCGTGAGGGTGTGAAGGCGTGCTCAGGGTCGGAGGTCTTTGAGGAGGATGTCGACCAGAGGGGAGCCGGGCTGCGGGTTGTGCTTCTGAGCCACCTTGCGCCAACCCCAGCTGGCGTAGGCGTGCTGAGCCGCGGTGGCGGCGGGCCGCACGGTCAGGGTCGCGCGTTGCTCGTGTCGACCGTTGAGAAGCTGGTCGTGGAGCCGGGTGGCGGTGTGCCGACCCCGCCACGGTCGCCGCACGAGGAGTTCGGTCAGAGCGAAGGTGCGTCCCTCCGGTTCATCAGTGATCGACGGGTCCAGCTCACCGGTCAGGTCGCTCCACCACGGAGCGCCGGTCGGCATGGTGAAGCCGAATCCGAACCCGGCCATCTCGCCCGTTCCGGCGCGGGCCACGACGAGCGAAGCGCCCGCGCGCAGGTGCTGAACGGCGAACCGCTTCAGGAACAAGTCCACGTGCTCGTCGCCGTAGTGGTACGGAGCTTCGGAGAAAGCGTCGCGATAAGCCTCGCCGAGCTCTCCGGCGAGAGCTCCCGCCTGCTCGGCCGGCACGTGCTGGATCGTGATCGCGGGTTCAGGCATGGACGTCGCTCACCTTCTGTTCGCTCTGGTGCAGGTGTTCGCTCAAGCGAGCCGAAAACGCTCGCACTACGGCCAGATCACCGTAACCGGCAGTGAGGGTCTGGCTGTGAACTCGCAGGCGGTGAATCGCTTGCGGGGAGCTGATCGCCATGGCTCGGGTCAGGGCTCGATCGGCGAGCTCGGTGGATTCCTCGACCTCGCGTTGGGCCAAGCGCACTTTGCTTAAGCGCACATCATCGAACAGGCGGCTGCGCACCCGGTGCGCTGGACGAGCGCGGGCGGCGTTGACCGCGTGGTGCTCGGCCTCGGTGGCAGAAGACGTGGAACGCTCTTCTCCAAGCGCGAGCTGGATGTAGGCGGAAGCGGCGAGACTGTCGAGTTCGGCTCGATCCATGTATCGATTCCAAGATCGGTGGTCGCCTTGTGCCACTTGGTCGAACGCATCCATCGCAGCATCGACGGATCGTCGAGTGCTGGTCGCGTCCTCAGAACCGAATCTGGCGTAGGTGCACGCCTCGTGCCCAAGCAGTTCAGCCCGAACGAGGGGGTTGGCGGTCCGGGGGAGGGTTGCCAACGCAGTTCTCACCAAGCCGAGGCTGTCGTCGTAGTTGCCGAGGCTCTTGGACAGTTGCGCCATGTCACCCACGATCTTCGCCCCGAGCTCCACGTCGGTGGCCTGCTCACACGCGCGAAGTGCGAAGAGGAAGTAGCGCTGTGCGTTGGCGGGCAGGCTTGCGTCGTAGGTCATCCAGCCGACGAGCTGGGAGAGCTCGGCGGCGATGGTGAAGAGACGTCGACGCTCGGAAGCCGGACGCCGGTGCTGAATCGCGTCGATGACGCCGTGCAGTTGTCCCACCACGGCTTTTCGGTGGAGACCGCCGTGGCCGGACGCGTCCCAGTGACGAAAGAGCTCGACGGCGCGTTCCAACCCATCGATCTCCTCGGCCCCAACCTTTCCCGGTGCCAAGGAAGTGAGCGGGGTGGAAGCCGCCCATTGGCGAACCGGGATCACGAGTGCTGCTCCGGTCAAGAGCGTCAGGTTCAGGAATGTTCGGCGTGAAGCCATGTCCTCGCCGATGAACTCGCCGAGTTGAGCAAGCTCGACCTCCGGTGGATGCACCTGTTCGGCCTCAGGTTCGGGTGCCTGATGTGGGCCCTCTCGGTCGCGAAGTTCGCGGAACCGGTCGGCCACATCAGCCTCAGCGTGGCGCAGAGCGGTGTCGAGCGCCGATTGCATCTCCGGAAGCGGGGTGATCCGGGTGCAGCGTGCTTCCCATTTGTTGACTGTTCTCGGGTTCACCCCGAGCAGGGCGGCGAAGTCGGTGACGGTGAGCCGCAAGGACTGGCGGAGCAACTTCGCTTCGAGCCCGGTCCAACGAGTAATGGTCACAGTCTGATGGTCCACGATGACTCCCCGTGAAATCCAGTCATCGGCGATCGCGTACGCCATAAGTGCCTGCCGGGTACGTCTCCAGGCCGTTCCGGGGAGGACGAGCGCGCTGAATGCTGTGGGCACGGCGAGCTTTTCGGCCGTCGAGGGTCCGGCATGACGAGTCGGAACCGTGCGGACGCGAGGAACCGATTTGTACGAAAAGGAGGCCATGTCCATGAAGGTGTCGGCTAGGGGAGATGACCGTTCGGCAGCCGATCCGCGAAGCGAACCACGTAGTCGGTTTCTTCCGCACCTCGGTCAGCGTGACCGAGCCGTGAGCGGGCCGGTGCGGGTTCGGTTTCGGGGTGGAGTCGTGGGGGGGAGACGCGGCGGGTGGTGCACGTGGCGACCGGGCCGGTTCTGGGGGAGTACCGCGCGCTGTGCGAGGCGGTGCTCGGGGTCGATGAGGCCGAGGTCCTCGACGGCGTAACGGGCATGCCGTGCATGGCCTGCTCGCGGATTTTGGCTCTGGGAGAGGAGAACTCCGCAGGTCCCGCCGTGGTCGGGGTCGGTTCGGTGCCGCGCGTGGAGCCTGGTCCATGAGTTCGGATTCGGTTCAACGCCGGGCCTGGATGACCTCCGAATGGTGCGGGACTTGGCACGTGGTCGCGCGGGACGCGGCCGGGTCGGTGATCGTCGGAGCGTGCGGACATCCGATCAGTGGGCGGATGCGGCGGATTCTCGACGTGCCGTTGCCGAGCGACGGGCGGGAAGTGTGCGGTTCGTGCGTCGCCGTGGTCGTGGGCGGCGGGGTGGATCCGGAGCCGGTGCGCATCGCCGTGTTCCGCACCGCCTTGGCCGTCCTCGCCGAACGTCGTTCGTTTCGCGCATCGCGCGAGCAGCGGTGCCCCTCGAACGCTGCGTGACGGCGGGAGGTCCCCTGAACCGCGGCTCACCGCCGTGCCCCGACCAGCGGTGAGCCGCGCCTCGCCGGAGGCGCTCGTGACCCCGGACCGCGAGCGCCCCGGCGAGGCACCCAGACCGGCGTCCGGATGCCCCGGCGGACGTCGGTTCCGGCCGAGCGGTGCCCACCCTCCCCCGCACCGCTCGGCCGGTCCCGCTCGTGCGTCCAGGTGCGGGCCGTGGTTCGCGCGTTGAGGTGAAGAGGCGGTCCGGCCGCGTGCGACGTGTCGGGGTCAGCCGGGGCTGGAGCGGCCGTGGCGCCAGTAGCCGAAGAACGCGATGTCGGACTTCGGCACGCCGTGCTCCTGCACGAGGTGGCGGCGCAGGCCGGTGGGCAGCTTGGCCTCGCCCGCGGTCCAGGTGTAGGAGCGGCCCGGTCGCAGCGGGGCCCGCTTCGCCGCCGCGAGCGCGAGCGTTCCGGGGCGGTCGCCGCTGCCGTCGCGGGAGAGCCATCGCACGTGGACGCCTTCCGGCGCGATGATGTCGCGGCGGACGTCCCCGCTTTCCGGGACTTCCAAGAACACGTCCGCGACCAGTGATTCCGGGGCGTGCTCCAGGATCGCCAGGATCGCGGGCACCGCGCTCTCGTCGCCGACGAGCAGTTGCCAGGCGGCGTCGGCCGGTGGCAGGTAGGTGATGCCCATGTCGAAGATCCCCGCCGGATCTCCGGGGCGGGCCCGCCGGGCCCAGTCGGAGGCCGGCGCGTCGCCGTGCAGCGCGAATTCGACGTCCAGCTCGCCGAGCTCCGGGCGGATCCGGCGGACGGTGTAGTTGCGCACCCACGGGCGGCGGGATTTCGGCAGCAGGAGCAGTTCCGCCATCCACGCGTTGCCGGAGGACGCCGGCATCCGGAGCCCGTCCTGCCCGTCGCGAGGGAAGAACAGGCGGACCGCCTGGTCGTGCCCCGCGTTCTCCAGGTGCGCGATGTCGGGGCCGCCGAAGGTGACGGTGGTGAAGTTCGGTGTCGTGCGGGTGTTCGCGAGCACCTCCAGGGTGATCATCCGGCGGGACTCGGGCGCGCGCAGTTTCGGGAGCATCGTCGTTCGTCCTCGGGTCACAGGTCCACGGTGAGGCTGGGGGAGGTGGCGCGGGAGACGCAGGAGTACACCCGGCCCGCCGGGGCGCCGATGTCGTCGCGGTGCTCGGGTTCTCCGGCCAGGACGGTGATTTCGCAGCTGCCGCAGACCCCTTCGCGGCAGCCGGAGGGAACCCGGCTCCCGGCGTGGGTGAGCGCGTCCAGCATGGACTCCTCCGGTGGGACCCGGACCGTTCGTCCTGATCGGACGCAGTGCACCTCGAACGCCGTGTTCGGCGTGAATTCCTTGGCAGCGGGGCGGAATCGTTCGACGTGCAGGCGTTCGGCGGGGAACGCGGCCGCGGCGGCGTCGAGCATCGGTGCCGGTCCGCAGCAGTAGACCAGCGCGTCCGGGCTCAGCCCGGCGGCGAGTGCCGCGAAGTCCGGCCTGGTCTGCGTCCCGGTGTCGATCAGCCGGACCCGGTCGCCGTGCTCCGAGCGGAGCTCGGCGGCGAACGGCATGCTCGCGGCGGATCTTCCCGCGTACACCGCCGTGAACGCCGCTCCCGCTTCGGCGGCGGCGCGCAGCATCGGACGTATCGGAGTGATGCCGATCCCGCCCGCGACGAACAGGTACTCGGGGGCGTCGACGAGTGGGAAGTTGTTGCGCGGCAACGACACGTCGAGCTTCCGGCCTTCGCGCAGGAACAGGTGCACGTACTCCGAACCGCCCCGGCTGAGCGGATCGAACCGCACCGCGATGCGGTAGCGCTCCCGATCGGCCGGGGCGCCGCACAGCGAGTACTGCCGGGTCAGCCGGTTCGGCAGCGGCAGGTCGACGTGCGCGCCCGGCGTCCACGGGGCGAGCGGGCCGTCCGCGCCGCGCAGTACGAGGGAGACGACGTCGTCGGCGACCCGTTCCACGCGGTCGAGGATCGTGTGCTGCATGGGTGCTTCACCTTGGTCGAGTGCGGATTCCGATGCGACGCCGCCGTCGAGCGGGGAGATGGCGGGTCTCGGCGCCGGGCGGGTGCACATCGACCACACGGAGCGGGACACGACCAGGAAGGCTCTTCGAGGCGCCGATGACCTTCGTACAAGCAGGTCATGGCCCAATTATGAGTAATTGTTCGCGTCGCGCGCTACTCGCTTTTCGGGCCGCCGGGCCGCCGCGTCGCGACAACTGAGGAGCGTCGGCTCCAGCCGCGCGAACGGCCGCGTCACGTCCGCGCGGAACTCGTCCGGCGGCGCTTCCGTGCGGCGGCTGCTCACGTTCGCGCCGAGCGCGGTCCGCCACCGGCCGGGTCGGGCAGCGGGGTGGAACGCGGCCCACCCGGTGCGCGCCGGGTGGGCCGCGTTCGGGGCGACCGCACGGATCGGAGCCCGAGACGTCCAGCCGGCCCCGGACGTCGGCTCACGTCACCAGGGCAGCGAGCCGTGCACGTCGAAGTAGCCGCCGGTGGGGCCGTCCTGGCCGATGCGCGCCATCCGCACGATGATCTCCGCGCCCTCCTGGACGCTCTGGGTCCCGCGGTGGTCGTTCAGGTCGGTCGCGGTGAAGCCCGGTTCGACGCTGTTGACCCGCATGTGCGGGAACGCCTTGGCGTACTGCACGGTGATCATGTTGACCGCGGATTTCGACGCGGGGTAGGCGAGTCCGGGATAGCCGTGCATGGGCGTGCCCGCAGCGCTGACGAGGGTTTTCGAGGCGAGTCCGCTGCTCACGTTCACCACGACCGGATCGGCGGACCGGTGCAGCAGCGGCAGGAACGCGTGGCTGACGCGCACGATGCCGAACACGTTCGTCTCGAACAACCGCCGCATCAGATCGGCCGTGACCTCGGCGGTGGGGGTGGGGGCGTCTTCGATGCCCGCGTTGTTGATGAGCACGTCGAGTCCGCCGTCGGCTTCGACGGTCTTCGCGGCGGCCGAGACGGACGCGTCGTCGGTGACGTCCAGCACGAGGGGTCGTGCTCCGATCCGCTCGGCGGCCGCTCGCCCGCGTTCCGGATCGCGCGCGGCCGCGTACACGGTGTGGCCCGCTTCGACGAGCCGGCGTGCGGTTTCGTGACCGAGGCCCTTGTTCGCCCCGGTGATGAGTGTCGTCGTCATGCCCCCAGGTTCGGTCCGGCCACCGGGGCCAGCCAGGAGTCCGGTCTTCCTGGGACCACCAGTGCCAGGTCGTCGGCAGCGGACCGGCGCACAGTGGGGGCATGGCGACGGAGGACTTCGGACGAACGGTGCGGCGCTGGCGGGATCGGGTGAGCCCGGAGTCGGCGGGGTTGCCCGCCGGTGGTCCGCGGCGGGCCGCGGGACTGCGCCGCGAGGAGCTGGCGTTGCTGGCCGGGATCTCGGTGGACTACGTGACCCGCCTCGAACAGGGGCGGGCGCGGAACCCGTCGGGGCAGGTCGTGGAGGCGCTGGGGCGGGCGCTGCGGCTGTCCGGGCACGAGCGCGAGCACCTGTTCCGCGTCGCCGGTCTCGCGCCGCCGGGACGCGATGTGGTTCCCGCCCGGATCACGCCGAACGTGCAGCGGATGCTCGACAGGCTGGCGGGGACGCCGGTCGCGGTGTTCGACGCCGCGTGGACGATGCTGCTGGCGAATCCGCTGTACGCGGCGTTGATGGGCGATCCGTCGGGGTGGCGCGGCCACGAGCGCAACGCGGTGTGGCGCAACCTGGTCGCTCCCGGCGGCCGGGTCCGCCACACCCCGCGGGCTCGCCGCGAGTTCGAGGCCGCGCTGGTCGCCGACCTGCACGCGACGGCGGGCAGGTACCCGGCGGATCCGCGGTTGCGCACCCTGATCGGGGAGCTGCGCCGGCGCAGCGACCGGTTCGCCGAGCTCTGGGATTCCGGTGCCGTCGCCGATCACGACACCTCGCGCAAGACCGTCGACCACCCGCGCGTCGGGCCGATCACGCTGGACTGCGACGTGCTCAGCGTCGCGGGAGCCGACCTGCGCATCATGATCTACACGGCTGAGCCCGGCACGGAGGACGCCGAGCGGCTCGAACTGCTGGCGGTCCTCGGTACCCAACCGGTGTCCTAGCGCGCTGTGGCATCCTGGATCGAACAGGTGTGCGGCGACCTTCGGGAGGTGCGGTGTTCGTTCGGCGGGCGCGGGTCCGGGAGGCCCACCACCCCGAGTCGTGGCGGTCGTGGCCGTTCTCCGTTCCCTGCGTGCGGGACGTCGCGGAGAACGGGATCACGTTCACCAAGCCGGTGACGATGCTGGTCGGCGAGAACGGGTCGGGGAAGTCGACGCTGGTCGAGGCCATCGCCGAAGGCTTCGGGCTCGACTCCCACGGCGGCAAGGCGGGCCGCAAGTACGCGAGCAGCCGGCCCAAGACGCCGCTCGGCGAGGTGCTCGAACTGGAGACGACCTCCGCCGGAGCCAAGATGCGCGCCGGGTCGCGAACCGGGAAGCGGGGCTTCTTCCTGCGCGCGGAGACCGCGTTCGAGATGATCCGCAACCTCGCGGGCGCCCCCGGTTACTGGGACGCCGACACCGTCCGGATGAGCCACGGCGAAGGGTTCCTCGCCGTCTTCCACCAGATGCTGGGGGCGCGGGGTTTCTACGTGCTCGACGAGCCGGAAGCGGGCCTGTCGTTCAGCGCGTGCCTGCGGTTGGTGGCGCTGCTGCACGAGATCGGGGAATCCGGCGCGCAGGTCATCTGCGCCACCCACTCACCGATCCTCGCCGGAGTGCCGGGCGCGGACGTCCTCGAAGTGGGTGAGCACGGGCTGCGGCGCACGACGTGGTCCGACCTGGACCAGGTCGACCACTGGGCCCGCTACCTCGCCAACCCGGACGCCTACCTGCGCCACATCGTCGACCGGTGACCTCCGGGCGGGAGGTCAGCCCCGCATCTTCTCGAACAGCACCGGATCGTGGGCGCAGATGATCGCCAGGTCCGGGTCGCCCCGCTGGTGCAGCTCCGCGAGGCGGGCGTGGTTGTCGCGGACCCGAGCCCGGTCGTGGGCGATGGCGGCCTCCTGCACCCGCAGCGCCGCGGGCACCGAGCCGCCGTCGAGCGTGTTGCGGTGGAAGAACGCGTCACCGGCGTGCAGCACCCAGTGCTCGCCGGCGTCCACCGCGACGGCCGCGTGCCCTCGGGTGTGGCCGGGCAGCGGGATGAGCACGATGCCGGGGGCGATGCCTGTGAGCTCCTCCGCCGCCGCGAAACCTCGCCACGTTTCGCCGTCGGCGCCGTGCTCGACGAGGTTCGGGTGGTGCGCCCACTGCACCGGCCGGTACCGGGACCGTTCCTGCCCGGACGACGGGCTCAGCGCCCCCGCCGCCTCGGCTGAGGTGAGGTGCACCTGGGCGTCCGGGAAGTCGGACAGGCCGCCGATGTGGTCGGAGTCGAAGTGCGTGAGCACGATGTGACGGACGTCGTCGCGGCGGAATCCGAGCCGTTCGACCTGGTGGGCCGCTGTTTCCTCGGAGTCCAGGACCGGTCGGTTCAGGTGGCGGATCATCCCGAGGCGCTGCGCCGGCGCGGCGATGTCGCGCAAGCCGAACCCGGTGTCGACGAGCGCCAGCCCGCCGTCGGTCTCGATCAGCAGCACGTGGCAGATCAGCGGTGCGACCAGCGAGCGCATGGTGCCGCAGTTGAGGTGGTGCACCTTCACGAGGGCCTCTTCCCGTGCTCGGCCGCGCTCCGGCGCGGTCGTTTTCCGGTGGCTGTCAACGAAACCCTAGGTCGACGGGCGGGGTTGCGGAGGGCGTTCCGCTCAGGGCGCATCGGTCGCCAGCCGCGCGGTGAGCAGCCGTTCGACCTCCGCGCGGCACGCGCCGAGGTCCACGGTGTCGTCGATCATCGATTCCAGGGCGACGCCGCGCAGCATCCCGATGAGCACCGTCGCGAGGCCGTCGGGGTGCACCGAGTCCGGGACCTCGCCGGTGCTCCTGCCGCGTTCCAGCACCGCCGTGATCTCCTCGCGGAACACGCGGTCGGCCGTGGTCATCGCGGAACGCGCGTCGGGGGAGTCGGTGGCCACCGCGTCGGCCCACAGCACCAGTCGCGCCCGGTGCGTCGCGGGCAGGTCGGCCACGACGTCGAAGTAGGTGCCGACCAGGCTCAGTGCCGCGTCGAGCGGGCTCGCGGGGAGCTCGTCCGGGCGCAGCACTTCCCGGAACCGGTCGGTCACCGAGTCGACGAGCCGCCGCATCAGCGCCGGTTTCGAACCGAAGTGGTGCGTCGCCAGGCCCCGGCTGTAGCCGGCCCGCTGACCGATGGCCGCCAGCGTCACCTTCGACGGCCCGACCTCGCCGATCAGTTCCGCCGCGGCGTCGAGCAGGCGGCGTTCGGCCTCGTCGCGCCGTTCCTCCTGGGAGCGGCGGGATTCGTGGCGGCTCAACGGGATTCCTCCTCGGTGGTGTCAGGGCGACGCCGCGATCACAGTTCCTGGCCGACCAGGGCGAGCAGTTCGCCGCGGCCGATCTGGTTCACCAGGCTCGCGCTGTCGAAGTAGACGCGTTCGTTGACGATCCGGTCCTCCTCGAAGAAGAACACGGCGATCACCGGAACTCGGAAGGACTTCCCGGTGGGCGGCATGCCGTAGAACTCGCCGAGGTTGGTGCCGAGCAGGTCGAACTCGACGATGATCGTCTCGTCGGAGACGTGCGTGCGGACGTTGTCGTGGCGCTGGTCGGGGAACGCCTCGCGGGTCGTGCGGTAGTAGCCCATGACCGCTTCCGCGCCGTCGAAGACCTGGCCGGTGGGCATGATCTCGTAGTGCGGGTGCCCGTGGAACGTCTCCAGGGTGAGGTCGAACTCGTGGGTGACCTCGGTGTTCATGTGCTCGTCGATGATGGCGAGGCGGCGGGTGCGGAGCTCGTCGGAGATCATGGCTTCCTTCGGGGAGTTCGTGTCGGGGAGTCGTGTCCGGCCGTCGCGGCGCGAGGACGGCGACCGGCAGCGGAGTTCTCCGGAACTTACTGGTTGATCAACAAGTTACTTGGGTTCGGGCGTGCCGTCAACGACGATCGACGGCGCGTGGACCGGATCGCCTCGGAGTCCGGAAACCCCTGCGGCGCCTAGTGTTCGGCCTCGTCGCGCACGCGCGCGGCGAGCAGGCGCAGGCCGTCGTCGCCGGGAGTGCCGGGCTCCGCGGTGAGCGCGATGAGCTGCTGGCCGGGATCGGTGGCGCAGGTGAGCGTCGACCAGTCGAGCGTGAGATCCCCGGCGATCGGATGGTGCAGCCGCTTGGCGCCCTCGCTGCGCACGGCGACCTCGTGGGCGCCCCACCACCGCCGGAAATCCGGATCCAGCGCCGAGAGCTCGCCGACCAGCTCGGCCAGCGCCGGATCGTCCGGATCCAGCGCGGCCTCCATGCGCAGCTGCGCCGCGCAGGCCTGCGCAGTGTGCTCCCAATCCGGGTACAGCGCCCGGAAGGCCGGATCGGTGAACACCAGCCGCACGAACTTCCGCTGCTGCGGCGGAATCCGGGCGAAGTCGAGGAACAGCGCGGCGGCCATCGGGTTCCACGCGAGCACGTCGGTGCGGCGGCCCAGGACCACGGCCGGCGTGCCGGTCAGGTCGTCCAGCAGCCGCCGCAGCTGCGGCCGGGCCTCCTGCACGACCCGGTGGCCGGGCGGGGCGGCGTCCTTGCCGGACAGCCCGAACAGGTAGGCGCGTTCGTCGTCCCCGAGCCGCAGGACGCGCGCGAGGGCGTCCAGCACCGGTTCCGAAGCCTGCCTGCGGCCCTGCTCCAGGCGGGTGTAGTGGTCGGTGCTGATCGAGGTCAGCGCGGCCACTTCTTCCCGGCGCAGGCCCCGCACCCGTCGCCTGCCGCCGGAGCCGGGCAGCCCCACCGCGGCGGGACTCAGCTGCCCGCGCCGGGCCCGGAGGAAGTCGCCCAGTTCGCTGCGGTGCGCCGCGTCGGTCATGCCACCAGTCTTGCAGCGAGCGGCGGGCGGGTCCTGGGACAGCGCTGTCCTAGGACACGACCGGCTCTGCTCGCGGCGTCCGATCCGGGCGAACCTCGACGTGGCGGCAGTGGTCGCCCGCGAAGCCCTCCGTCGGAAGAAGCGCATGAAGACGCCGATCACCTTCCCCAGCAACGGCCTCGCCGTCGCCGGGGTCCTGCTCACCCCGGACGACCGCCCCGCCGAACGGCTCCCGGGCCTCGTCATCTCCCATCCCGGCGGCGGGGTGAAGGAGCAGAGCCCGACGATCTACGGCGAACGCCTGGTCCGCGAAGGGTTCGCCGTGCTGATCTTCGACGCCGCCTACCAGGGTGAGAGCGAAGGCGAACCGCGCGGCACGGAGGACCCTGCCCAGCGCGCCGAGGACATCCGCTCGGCGGTGAGCCACCTCGGCACCCGCCCGGAGATCGACCCGGAGCGGATCGGGGCACTGGGCATCTGCGCCTCCGGCGGCTACGTCCCATACGCCGCGCAAACCGACCGGCGGATCAAGGCCGTGGCCACCGTCAGCGCGGGCGACTTCGGCAAGGTCCTCCGTGAGGGAATCGACGGCAAGCAGGACCCCGCGGTGCTCGACGACCTGCTCGCCCAGGGCCGGGGCGCTGCGCACCGCCGAGGCGCGGGGCGAGGAGCCGCTGCGAGTGCCGTGGGTCCCGGACGAGATGCGGGATTCCGCGTCCCGCCAGGACCGGGAGACCTGGGAGTACTACCGCACCGCGCGCGGCGCCCACCCGCGCGCCGGCGGCACCCGGTTGGTGCGCGACGTCGACCGGGTCGCGCTGCACGACTCCTTCGCGATGATCGGGCTGCTCGCGCCCCGCCCGCTGCTGATGATCGCCGGTTCGGAGGCCGAGACCGCGCACCACAGCCGGGAGGCGGTCGCGGCGGCGACCGGACCCGCGCGGCTGCACGTCATCGAGGGCGCCACCCACGTGGACCTCTACGACCGCGACGAGCACGTCACCCCCGCGGTGGCGGAGCTGGCAGGCTTCTTCGCCGAACACCTGGCGGCCTGACCGGCGTTCAGCGGGACAGGTCGACGTCGTCGCCGAGCGCGGCGGTGATCCACGGGCGGACGGTGTTCTCGACCTGCTCCTCGGAGATCTCGGCGAGCGCGTCGAGCTTGAGGAAGTGCCGCGCGATCGTCAGCCCGAGGATGCTGCTGACGGTCAGCGCGGCTCGCAGTTCCGCGTCGTCGTCCCCGCCGCGCGCGAGGTTCGCGGTCCGTTCGTCGAGGAACTCCCGCATGGCCGCCGTCGCCTCCGGCGCGGTGAGCATGGACCGCACGAGCGCGCGGGTTTCCGCCGGGAGCTCGCCCAGGCGGACGTCGAGGACGTCGAAGAGGTGCTCGGCGACGTCGTGCCCGGTGCTGTCGCGGGGGAGCCGGATCGCGATGGCGAAGAGGTCGTTCTTCGAGCCGTAGTGCTGGATGACCAGGGACGGGTCAACTCCGGCCCGGTGTGCGATACCGCGGACGGTCGATCCTTCCAGCCCGTGTTCGCCGAACTCGTCCTGGGCGGCTTCGAGGATCTGCTGAGCGGTGGCGGCGCGTTTGGCCGCGCGCGTCTTCGGTTCGTCCACGCGCTTCACTCTACATCCGTTGAGCGAACCTGCTATGCTCGCTCAACGCTGCATGAGCGAAAGGGGGGGTGCGTTGAGACTCATCGCGATCGAGGAGCACTGGACCACCGAGGGGATCGACCGCGCGCTGCGCTCCCGACCGGCGGGTGCGCGGGACGAGAGCGTGGTGCTCAACGACCGGGGCGACATCCCCGAGCGCCTGCTCGACATCGGCGACCGGCGGATCGAGGCCATGGACGCGGCGGGCGTCGACGTGCAGATCCTCTCGATCGCCCCGCCCGGGACGCACGGTCTCCCGGCTCGCGAGGCGATCGAGCTCAGCCGGGACGCGAACGACCAGGTCAGCGAGGCCGTCAGGCGCCATCCGGCTCGGTTGCGGGCGATGACGACGTTGCCGATGTCCGACCCGGAGGCGGCCGTCGCCGAACTGGAGCGGATCGCGGGCGACCCCGCGCACGTCGGGATCATGTCCTACGGCCGCAGCGGCGAACGACCGCTGGACGACCCCGCCAACGACGACCTGCTCGCGACCGCCGCGAAAGCGGGCAAGCCGATCTTCCTGCATCCCCAGATCCCGCCGGACGCGGTCCGGGAGGCGTCCTTCGGCGGATTCGACCCGATGACCGGCCTCGCGCTGGCCACCTTCGGCTGGGGATGGCACGTCGAGGCGGGTCTCGCGGTGCTGCGCCTCATCGTGCGCGGCACGTTCGACCGCCACCCCGACCTGCAGGTCGTGCTGGGGCACTGGGGCGAGATGCTGCTGTTCGCGCTGGACCGCGTCGACGGCCTGTCGAACGTCGCGACCCACCTCGAACGGCGCGTCGCCGACTACTTCCGGACCAACATCCACATCGCGACCAGCGGCATGCTGGCGCCGCGGCTGCTGCGCCACGCGCTGGACTACACCAGCACCGACCGCATCCTGTTCTCCGGCGACTACCCCTTCCACCGGGTCGACGCCACGGCCGTCGGCGGCTTGCTGGACGAGCTCCCCGACCCCGGGGACCGGCGGAAGATCACGCACGCCAATGCGGAAGCGCTCTTCGGCCTCGCCGACCCGTGACCCGGTCGTGAACGCGCCCGGCCCCCGAGGCCGCCCGCTCAGCGATCACGGTGACCGGCATCCGGAGAGCCGACCGCCGCAGCGCGGACCCGAACGCGAGACGGCCCCTCCGGAACGGGGGCCGGAGGGGCCATCTCTCTCGCGCCACGACTGGGGCGCTCGAACAGAATGATCTTTCGATCTTCGTCGTGTCAGTGGCGAAGCCGCTGAGGTTCCGCCACCCGACCCGCTAAGCAGGTCAGGACGGATGCCTCACCCCGCGTTGTCCTCCTTGAGGAGGTCGGAGCACTTCTCGCCGATGGCCATGGTGGTGATGTTCGGGTTCACCGCCACCAGGAACGGCATCGCCGAGGCGTCCGCCACCCGCAGACCTTCGACGCCCTTCACGCGCAGCCGCGCGTCCAGCGGTGCGTTCGGGTCGTCGTCGGCGCCCATCGGCACCGACGCGGCCGGGTGGTACACGGTGTTGTGCGTCTTGCGGATGTAGTCGGCGATCTCGTCGTCGGTTCGCACGTCCGGGCCGGGGTGCAGCTCGGCGCCCGCCCAGCCCTGCATGGCCTGCTGCGACACGATCTCCCGGGCCAGCTTGATGCCGTGGGTCATCACCCGGATGTCGTGCGGGTCGGTGAAGTACCGCGGGTCGACGCGCGGCTTGTCCCGGAAGTCGCGGGTGCGCAACCGGACGGTGCCGATGGAGCGGCTGCGGGTGACGTTCGGCGTCAGGCAGAAGCCGTTCTCCGTCGTCGGGTAGCCCTGCCGCGCGGTGTGCATGTCGAACGGCACCGAACCGTAGTGGAACATCAGGTCCGGCCGGTCCAGTCCCGGCTCGGTGGTGGTGAAGATGCCGATCTCCCACCACTGGGTCGATTCGGTGGGCATCGGCTGCTTCGCGTCCCAGCCGATGACGCCCTCCGGGTGGTCCTGGAGGTTCGAGCCCACGCCGGGGGAGTCGACGAGCACGTCCACGCCCACCTCGCGCAGGTGCTCGGCCGGGCCGATGCCGGAGAGCATCAGCAGCTTCGGCGTGTCGATGGCGCCGGTGGACAGCACCACCTCGCGCCGCGCCCGCACCGTGCGGGTGTGGATGAGGTCGGGGTCGAGGTAGTGCACGCCGGTGGCGCGCTTGCCGTCGAACACGACCTTCTTGGCGCGCACGTCGGTGCGCACCTCCAGGTTCGGGCGCTTGCCGATGATCGGGTGCAGGTAGGACACCGAGGACGACGAGCGGGTGCCGTCCTCGCGGGCGTTGATCTGGAACCAGTTCGCGCCGTGCGTGACGGTCTTGCCCGAGTTGAACTCGGTGATCGGGATGCCCGCCTGCTCGCACGCCTGGAGCAGCGCCACCCCGGACGGGTCCTTCGGCGGCACGCTGCGCAGCGTCACCGGGCCGCTGCGGCCGTGGTGGTCGCCGGGGCCGTCGTTGGTCTCCAGCCGCTTGTACAGCGGGAAGATGTCCTTCGCGCCCCAGCCGGTGGCGCCCATCCGCTCCCACTCGTCGAGGTCCTCGGCGGGCGCCCAGAACGCGATGCACGAGTTGTGCGAGGAGCAGCCGCCGAGCACGCGGGCGCGGGCGTGGCGCATGTGCGAGTTGCCCTGCTCCTGCGGCTCCACCAGGTAGTCCCAGTCGTAGCCGGATTCCAGCAGTGCCATCCAGCGGTCCAGCTCCAGGATCGCCTTGTCGCCCACGTCGGACGGACCGGCCTCCAGCAGGCACACCGTGGTGGACGGGTCCTCGGACAGTCGTGCGGCGACCGCGGCACCCGCGCTACCGCCGCCGACGACCACGTAGTCGAACTCTTCGGTCATGGTCACAGCTCCGTTTCCGCTCAGGACAGGGCAGGTTTCGGGTCCTCGGTGTCTTCCGAAGCGTTCGCGGCGTGGTCGGCGAGCACGCCGATGCGGTGCCGCTGCACGAACCAGTAGTAGGCGAAGCCGCCACCGGCCGTGATACCGACGAACAGCACCGAGATCCACTGCAGGTACCAGTGGAACGGCGGTTCGGCGTTGTAGACCTCGTTGCGCGGCCAGGCCAGGTTCACCGTCATGCCGAGGCCCCACAGCACGGCCGCGATGTTGACCGGCAGACCCCAGCGGCCCAGCGAGAAGCGCCCTTCCTGCTTCTCCGACGACCACTTGCCGCGCAGCCGGGCCACCAGCATCGGGATCGTCACCAGCAGGTAGGAGATGTAGATCAGGATGATCGCGAGGCTGGTCACGGCGGAGAAGATCTGCGGCTGGCCGATGTTGAACACCAGCATCGCCACCGCCAGCACGCCGATCACGATCGCCGGGATCACCGGAGTCTGGAACCGCGGGCTGACCCGCGCCAGCTTCGAACCGCCGGGCAGCGCGTTGTCGCGGGCCATCGCGAACGCGATGCGGATCGCCGCGGTGTGCACGGCCAGCACGCACACCGTGATCGCCACGAACACCACCAGCAGGAACAACCTGCCCACCAGCGGGCCGAGCGCGTCGGTGAGCACGAACTGGAGCCCGTCCTCGGTCAGCTGCGGCGCGGTGAGGTCGCGGGCGGCCATCAGCGCCAGCAGGATGATCAGCCCGCCGAGCACGAACGACGCGATCAGCGACCGCAGGATCGCCTTCGGCGCGTTGCGGTGCGGGTCGATCGACTCCTCGCCCAGCGAGGACGCCGTGTCGAAGCCGTACATCACGTAGGAGGAGGCGATCGCGGCGACGAGGAACGCACCCAGGTAACCGCTGCCGCCGTAGGCCGAACCGGTGCCCTGCGTGTCGAGCACGACTTCGGGTCCGCGGGTCGCGAACACCGCCAGCACCAGGATCAGCAGCACCGCCGCGACCAGTTCGATCGCCACGCCCGCGCTGTTGATCCGGGCCATCAGCTTCACGCCGAACGCGTTGATCAGCGTGGTGAACACGATCAGCCCGGAAGCCAGCAGCACCCCGTTGGCGGCTTCCGTCGTGCCCGATCCGTCACCGATGACCTGGAAGGCGCCCCAGATCTGCGGCAGCGTGTGCTGGTAGGCCAGCGCCGTCGCCGCGATCGACACGATCGAGGCCAGCAGCATCATCCAGCCCGCGAGCCAGGCGACGTGCTTGCCGCCGAGCCGCTTCGACCAGTTGTAGATGGACCCGGCGATCGGGTAGTGCGAGGCCAGCTCCGCGAAGCTCAACGCCACCATCAGCTGGCCGAAGAAGACCATCGGCCAGGACCACCAGTAGGCGGGACCGCCGAAGGACAACCCGAAGTACGACAGCTGGAAGGTGCCGGTCAGCACCGAGATGTAGCTGATGCCCGCGGCGAACGTGTGGAACGACCCGAGGGTCCTCTTCAGTTTGTTGGTGTAGCCGAACTCGCCGAGTTCGGCGTCACCGGAGGGCGCGCTCATGCCCTAACTCCTTTCCCGCGCTCGCCGCCTCGCGGGCTGCGAGGCCGAACAACGGGTGGTTGTTGCGCAACGAAGTGGTACTGCCGAAATTCCTGCGACCCCGTTCCCGAGCAGGGCGACCGCCCGAGCAACGAAGTCCAACCAGCGGCAAGCCGTGCAGAGGGCCGGGCGAAGCAAGCCCACCTCGCGGCCGAAGGCCCTGCCGTGGGCGGCGAAGCACGCCTGCCTTGCGGCCGTAGGCCGTGCCTGTATGTGCGAAGCACATAGCCCACGTCAAAAAGCCCTCACCGGCGGGTTCTCAGGGCTTCCTCGCGAGGACGGCTTTTTCCCTCGTGGCGGAGCCACTTGGGAAAAAGATCCCGCAGCGAGGAAGCCACTGAGGTTCCGCTACCGGACCCCCAGAGCACGACGAGCCGTGGCCGTCACCGCCCGTCGAACCACCGAGGGGGAACAGGGCGGAGGTTCTGGTGGATGTGTTTGGCCTCCTGGTACTCGCCGAGCCCGGTGGGCCCGAGCTCGCGTCCGATGCCGGACTGCTTGTATCCGCCCCATTCGGCCTGCGGCAGGTAGGGGTGGAAGTCGTTGATCCACACGGTGCCGTGGCGGAGCCGGTGCGCGACGCGCTGCGCCTTGCTCACCTCGGAGCTGAACACGGCGCCCGCCAGGCCGTAGTGGGTGTCGTTGGCGATGCGCACGGCGTCGTCCTCGTCGGTGAACCGCTCCACGGTCAGCACCGGGCCGAAGGATTCTTCGACGACCGCGTACGAGCCCTGCTGGACTTCGTCCAGCACGGTCGGCAGGTAGTAGTGGCCGTCGGCGTACTGCTCGCCTTCGGGGCGGCGGCCACCGGTGCGCAGCACGGCGCCTTCTTCGACGCACTTCTGGACGTAGGCGTCGACCTTCTCCAGGTGCGCGGCGGAGATCAGCGGGCCGGTCTCCGCGTCGGTGTCGTAGGGGCCGCCGATGCGGATCTTCTCGGCGCGGCGCACGACTTCGTCGACGAAGCGGTCGTGGATCTCGTCCTGCACGATCAGCCGGGCCCCGGCGGAGCAGACCTGCCCGGAGTGCAGGAACACCGCCATCAGGGCGTAGTCGACGGCGGTGTCGAAGTCGGCGTCGGCGAACACGACGTTGGGGTTCTTCCCGCCGAGCTCCAGCGCGACCTTCTTCACGGTGGCCGCCGCTGCCGCCGCCACGCGGCGCCCGGTGTGCAGGCCGCCGGTGAACGAGACGAGGTCGATGTCGGGGTGTTCGGACAGGACGGCGCCGACTTCGGGGCCGGTGCCGAGCACGAGGTTGCCGACCCCGGAGGGCAGTCCGGCCTCGGTGAGGGCGCGCATCAGCAGGATCGCGGTGCTGGGCGTGAGTTCGCTGGGCTTGAGCACGAAGGTGTCGCCGGCGGCGATGGCGGGAGCGACCTTCCACGCCACCTGCAGCAGCGGGAAGTTCCACGGCGTGATCATTCCGCACACGCCGACGGGTTCGTAGCGCACGCGGCTGAACGAGTCGGGGGAGCCGGTGTCGATGACGCTGCCGCCGTCGGTGCCCGCGATCTTGCCGAAGTAGCGGAAGCAGCCGGCGATGTCGTCCATGTCGTATTCGCTCTCCACCAGGCGTTTGCCGGTGTCGCCGGATTCGGCGCGGGCGAATTCGTCCTTGTCCCGGACGAGGATGTCGGCGACTCGCAGCAGCAGGTCGCCGCGGTCCCAGGCGGAGGTGTTCGCCCAGGCGCCGTCGTCGAAGGCGCGGCGGGCGGCGAGCACGGCGCGTTCGGTGTCGGCGCGGTCACCTTCGGAGACGGTGGTGACGAGGGTGCCGTCGGCGGGGCTGTGGATTTCGCGGACGCCGCCGGCGGCGGCGGGCTGCCAGGTCCCGTCGATGAACAGCGTGCTCGGGCCTTCGGTATTCGACATAGGTGTCCCTGCTGGTCCTTTGGTCCGTTCGGGTCTCAGTGCGGCGCGTGGTCGCGCGGGCGGCCGGTGCGGGCGCGGGCCGATTCGTTCTCGGCCGGGGCGCGGCGGGCCTGGCTGCGTTGCCGACGGACACTAGCACCGGCTGTGTACATCTGTACATCAACAGCGTGTTCGAGGCGGTCGGCGCACCTCGGTTCAGGCGTTTGACCAGTACCGACGCCGCCAGGGTGACATGGCGCGCAACGCTGCGGGCGGCGCGCATGGCAGGCTTGCGGGCATGTCGACGACGGAGTCCGCGACCCGCCGCAAAGATCCGGCGCGCAAGGAGCGCATCGCGCGCGCCGCGATCGCCGTCGTCGCCGAGCGCGGTATCGAGAAGCTCACGCACCGCGCCGTCGCCGCCGCGGCCGACGTGCCGCTGGGCTCCACGACCTACTACTTCCGCACCCTCGACGACCTGCTGGCAGAGGCGCTGCGGCACTCCGCGCAGGACGACGTCGCCGAACTGCGGGCCTGGGCCGCCGCGATCGACGCCGGTGCCGAGCTGGCGACCGCGCTCGGGGACCTGGTGCTGCGCTACCTCGGCCCGGAGCGCACCCGGACGGTCGTGCAGCACGAGCTCTACATCGCCGCGCTGCACCGCCCGGCTCTCGCGCACGTCAGCACCGAATGGGACGCGGCTCTGGTCGAGCTGTTCACCTTCTATACCGATCCCGTTACCGGAAGGGCACTTTCGGCGGTTTTCTGCGGGCTGCTGCTGCAGGGCATCGTCCGCGAGTCGGTGCCGAGTCGAGACGAAATCGAAACCACTTTTCGGCGAGTGCTGCTGCCGGTCGGAAATCGCTGATGTAGCAACGTTTTTCGGCGTCCGGCCCCAGGTGTCGCACGCGGATTTCCCACCGGTTTCGGAAAACCGATCAGTTGATCTTATGAGTGCTGCGGGTGAACAATGGCCCGCAGCGATCCGTTTCACCGTCGCCCGCCGGGTGACCGGGCAGGCAATGTCGTCTCAGCAGTGTCGTCGCGCCAATGTCCGGGTGCTGCCAGGTTCCTACTGGCGGAGCACATCGTCGGGTGATTCACCGGTGTACAACGGACATTGCCGCGTCGGGGCGTGGCTCGCTCCCAGCAGGACAACTGATGATCAACACATTCTCAGTGGGGTGAGACCGTGGGCTACCACAACGAAGATCGTGAACTGGTGCCGCTGAAGTCCGATTTCGACACCGTCTGGTACGGCTATCGCCGCTCCCAGGTGCGTTTTTACATCCAGCAGACCGATGCCGAAGTGCGGATGCTCACCGAAGATCGGGACGCCGCGCTCAGCCAGGTCAGCGACCTCTCCGCGCAGCTGGACCAGGCGCGCTCGGAGATCGAGGCGCTGCGCGCCCAGTTCGACGAGGTGTGCCGCACGCCCGTCGAAGAGGCAGGGCTGTCCGACCGGCTGCGCCGGATGGTGCGGCTGGCCCACGACGAGGCCGAGGAGGTCGTCTCCTCCGCGCAGGCCGCGGCCGAGCACGAATGGGCCCGCGCCGAGCAGTCCGCCGCCGAGCTGCGCGCCCGCTACGAGAACCTCGTGGCCGAGGCCGACCAGTGGCGCAGGCAGTCCGAGACGCAGCGCAACGAGGCGCTCGCCGAGACCCGGCGCGACATCCAGCGCATGGCGCGGGAAGCCGAGACGCACCGGCGCAAGCTCGACCACGACGCCGAAGCGCGGCGCACCCAGGTGGAGAACGACTTCGAGATCTCCATGGCGGCCCGCCGCGACGAGGCCAACCGGGTGCAGGCCGAGCGCGAGCAGCGCAGCCGGGACGAGGCGCGCCGCCGCGTCCTGGAGGCGACCGCCGAGGCCGAGCGCCGCATCCGGCGTGCCGACGAGCACTCCGACGCGATGCTGCGGATGCGCCAGGACCTGGCGAAGCGGGTCCGCACCGCGCAGCAGATCATGAGCGACGCGGAGCCGTTCCTCAGCGACATCGAAGCCGGGACGATGACCGAGTCCTCCGATTCGTACGCGGCGGGCGTTGTGCACGGCGGACTGCTCGACAACGACCCGGACGTCGAGGTCCCGCGCCAGCGCACCAAGCCGGCCGACGCCGAGGCGCCCGAGGCGGAGGTCGCCGAGGCCGTCACCGGCTGATCAGCGGTACCGAGCACAGCTCGGAAACGCCATCCGAGGTGAGCCGGACCGACGATCGGTCCGGCTCACCCCGGATGCGGCTCCACTCGCGGGCTACCGCGCCCGTGCGATCGGCATTAGGTTGGTCGCTGCCGGTGATCAGCGGGAGGGGCGCGGATGCGGATTCGAGGGTGGCTGTCGGTGCTGGCCGCGGGATGCCTGCTGCTCGCGGGCGTTCCCGTCGCGGGCGCGAGCCCGCCCGACGACGTGCGTTCCCGGCTCGACGCCGTGCCCGGCCTGACGGTGCTCGGTGAACGCCCGACGGAACCCGGCTTCCGGCTGTTCGACCTCACCTACGCCCAGCCCACCGACCACCGCGACCCGGCGGCCGGCGGATTCCAGCAGCGCCTCACCCTGCTGCACCGCGACCTCGCACGGCCCACGGTCCTCTACACCACCGGCTACAACCTGCCTGCGAAGGCGAGCCGCACCGAGCCGACCCGGCTGCTCGACGGCAACCAGGTGGCGATGGAGCACCGCTTCTTCACCCCGTCCCGACCCGGCCGGCCGGACTGGACGGACCTGAACATCTGGCAGGCCGCCACCGACGAGCACCGCGTCATCGAAGCGCTGCGCGCGGTCTACGCCGACCGCTGGGTCACCACCGGCGCCAGCAAGGGCGGCATGACCGCCGTCTATCACCGCCGCTTCTACCCGCGCGACGTCGACGCGACCGTCGCCTACGTCGCGCCGAACGACATCGTCAACGAGCGCGACCGCTACGACGAGTTCCTCGCGAACGTCGGCGACGAGTCCTGCCGCGCCGCGCTGACGGCCGTGCAGCGGGACGCGCTGACCCGGCGCACCGAGTTGCGGGACCGGTTCGCCGCCCACGCGGCGGCGGAGGGGCTCACCTTCGACCGCATCATCGGCGACGTGGACCGGGCGCTGGAGGCCGTGGTCGTCGACGCGCCGTTCGCGTTCTGGCAGTACCGGGGACAGCAGGACTGCGCGCGGATCCCGGCGCCCGGCGCGAGCCTCGACGACCTGTGGACCTTCTTCGACGAGACCGTGGAGTTCTCCTCGTACGCCGACCAGGGCCTCGACCCGTACGTGCCGTACTACTACCAGGCGGGCACCCAGCTGGGCTGGCCCGACGTGTCCGACGAGCCGCTGGCGGACCTGCTGCACCACCGCGCCATCGGAGAACCGCGCAACTTCGTCCCGCGCGAGATCGACATGCAGTTCCGGCCCGGCGCGATGGCCGACGTCGCCGCGTGGGTCGCCTCGCAAGGCTCGGAACTGATGTTCGTCAACGGTTCGGCCGACCCGTGGAGCGCCGAGCCGTTCCGCCTAGGCCCGGGCAGCCGGGACTCGTACGACTACCTGGTGCCGGACGGCAACCACGGCTCCCAGATCGAAGACCTGCCCGGCGCCGAACGCACCGAGGCCGAGGCGACACTGCGCCGCTGGGCAGGCGTGGACCAGGCACCGGCCAGGCTCACCAACTCCCTGGACCGAGACGACATGACTCGCACCCCACCGCGTCTGCCCTGAGCAGATAGCAGTGGACCAGCAGTCCCGCCCCGATCAGCGGCGAGGCCCACGAAACCCGAGCAGGACAACTCACCTACCAGCCGAAGGCCGTGCAGTGGGGCGAGCGAAGCGAAGTCTGTCTTGCGGCGTAGCCGTGCTTGTATGTGCGAAGCACATAGCCCACGTCGAGAAGCCCTCACCGGCGGGTTCTCAGTCGGTCTCTCGCGAGGACGGCTTTTTCCCTCGTGGCGGAGCCACTTGGGAAAAAGATCCCGCAGCGACAGACCACCTGAGGTTCCGCCACCCGACCACACGTCCAAACCGACCCCAGAAATCAGGGCAAGCGCAACCCATTGCGGCCCGCGCGCGCGTCGGTGAAGCGCTTGCCGACCTCGTCCCAGTTCACGACGTTCCACAGCTGCTTGACGTAGTCCGCCTTGACGTTCTTGTACTGCAGGTAGTACGCGTGCT
>NZ_JBSFWJ010000080.1:0-25261 GCF_053592695.1 Saccharopolyspora sp. NPDC002578
TTCCTTCTCGCGAGGACAGCTTTTTCCCTCGTGGCGGAGCCACTTGGGAAAAAGATCCCGCAGCGAGAAGGAAGCTGAGGTTCCGCCACCCGACCCCAAAGCAAAACGACCGGCTCGACTCACACCACAAGAGCGAGCAATCGACTGCTGAGGGTTTTGCCGTGGGTGTCCAGTGCGAGCGAGGTCGTGACGCCGCCGTCGAGGGCCTGGTGGCAGACGAACTGCAGCGCGCACAGCAGCGGTAGTTCGTAGCGCAGGACTTCCCCGCGCACCCGCTCGGCCAGGTGGGCCCGCACCCGGTCCGCGGTGATCTCGCGGCGCAGCAGTTCGTAGTCGGCGTCGTCGTGCGGGAACAGCGACAGCGTCGAGATGTCGCCCTTGTCCCCGGCGCGGCAGTGCGCGATCTCATGCAGCAGCATCGTCGGCCTCCAGCAGCGTCACCTGCGGGTGCACCAGCTCGCGGGGGAGCGAGGTGGACACGATCCCGATCACGTCTTGCACCGTGGTGCGCACTCCGCCGCCGCCGGCCGGGCCGTTGGTGTAGAGCGATTCGACTTCGTGGCACACCAGGTCGGCCTGGTCGGCGTCGGGGGCGAGCGCGGCGACCCGCAGCCTGCATTCCGCTTCGGCGGAGGGGGTGTCGCCGAGCCGGCCCAGGACTTCGGCGCGCACCCGCAGTCCGGTGCCGCCGAGCCGTTCGGTGACGACGTCGGCGGCGAGCCGGGCGCGGCGGGCCGCGTTGGGGCCGGCGTAGGTGATTTCGGCTTCCGCCCGGTGTCCGGCGCGGTAGCCGACGCTGACCTTGAGCTCGCCGGGCCGGGTCCGGCCGCGGGCGCCCGCGATCCGCACCTGGTCCGGCCCGGTCTCGGTGGCGTGGACCGAGCGGAAGTCCAGCACCACGTCGGGGGTGCGGTAGCCGGTGGGGTCGGTGACTTCGTAGAGCAGTTGTTCCCGCACGGTCGCCCGGTTCACCGCGCCACCGGTGCCGTCGAGCTTGCCGAGCACCGCGGCACCGTCGCCTGCGACGTCGGCGTACGGGAATCCCAGGTCGGCGAGTCCGGGCACGTCTTTGACGCCGGGGTCGGCGAAGTAGCCGCCGGTGACCTGTCCGGCGCATTCCAGCAGGTGTCCGACGAGGGTGCCCGCCGCCGCCTGCTCGGGGTCGGCGAGGTCCCAGCCGAGGCGGTGCGCGAGCGGCGCCAGGAACAGCGACGGGTCGGCGACCCTGCCGGTGAGCACGACCGGGGCGCCGGTCGCCAGCGCGGGCAGCAGCGCGTCGGCGCCCAGGTAGGCGTTGGCGGACACCACTTCGCCGTGCTCGCCGAGCGCGATGCCGTCTTCCCACGCGGGCGCCGCGAGGTCGAGTTCGGCGAGCACGTCGTCCCCGGTCACCACCGCCACCCGGCCGGGCAGCCGGTGTTCGCGCAGCAGCGCGCGGGTGACCTCCCCGGCGGCGAGGGGGTTCGCCGCGCCCATGTTCGTCAGCACCCGCACGCCCCGGCGGGCCGCCACCGGCAGCAGCCGTTCGAACCGGGCGCGCAGCCGCGGGTCGTAGCCGAGGTCGGGGTCGGCGAGCCTGCGGCGTTGGCCGAGCGCGATGGTGCGTTCCGCCAGGCATTCCAGCACCAGGTCGTCGAGTCCGGCGTGCTCGGCGAGCGCCACGGCGGGTTCGATCCGGTCGCCCGCGAATCCGGCGCCGCTGCCGATCCGCGTCGTCGCGGCGTTCACAGCGCACCCGTGAGGACGGCGACGACGGTCATCACGAGCGTCGTGCCGAACGCCCACTTGAACAGGAATCGCTGGTGTTCGCCGAGGTCGACTTCGGTGAGGCCGAGCAGCACGAACGTGGCCGCCGTCAGCGGGCTCAGCGGGAAGCCGGTGGTCATCTGCCCGAGCACCGCGGCCCGCCCGGCGGCCAGCGGGTCGCCGCCGAGCGCCGCGGTGGTCTCGGCGAGCACCGGCACCACGCCGAAGTAGTAGGCGTCGGGGGTGAACACCAGGCTCAGCGGCATCCCGAGCACCGCCGTGATCACCGGGAGCACGCCGCCCGCGCCGTCGGGCACCACGGAGACGAGGCTTTCCGCCATCGCCCGGATCATGCCGGTGCCGGTGAGGATGCCGGTGAACACGCCCGCCGCGAAGATCATCGTGGTGACGAGCACGACGTTGTGGCCGTGCTTGGTGAACAGCTCCTGCTGCCCGCTCCAGGATCGCCGGTTGATCAGCAGCGCCAGCAGGAACGCCAGCACGAACAGCACTTCCAGTTCCGCGAGCTGGGCCAGCAGCGCCCCCACCAGCACCAGCGTGAGCACCAGGTTCAGCCGGAACCGGATGCGGGCCGGGCGGTCCAGGTCGGGCTGTTCGATCTCCAGCACCTCGCCGACGCCGAGGCGCCTGCGCTCCCTGCGGCCGAGGATCACCGCCACGACCAGCACCCAGGCGATCCCCCCGAGCATGGCGGGCAGGAGCGGCAGGAACACCTCGGAGCTGCCCGCGCCGAGGACCGCCATGGTGCGGGCGGCGGGTCCGCCCCACGGGGTCATGTTCATGACGCCGGCTCCGAGCCCGATCACGCCCGCCAGCAGGACCCGGCTCATGCCCAGCCGTGTGTAGATCGGCAGCATCGCGGTGCAGGTGATCAGGAAGGTGGAGGACCCGTCGCCGTCGAGGCCGACCAGCAGCGTCAGCACCGCGGTGCCGACGGTGATCTTGAGCGGGTCGCCCTTCGCCCAGCGCAGGATTCGCGCCACCAGCGGGTCGAACAGCCCGCTGTCGGACATCAGGCTGAAGTACAGCACCGCGAAGGTGATCATGATGGCGACGGGCGTGACGGTGCTCAGCCCGTCGGCGACCAGTTCGCCCAGCCGCGGCGCCGCGCCGGTGAGCAGGGCCGCCACCAGCGGCACCAGGGTCAGCGCGAGCAGCACCGACACCCGGCGGGACAGCACCAGGGCCAGGAACGTCCCGATGGTGAGGAAACCAGTCGCGGCGAGCATCGTTGCGGCACCTCCGGCGTTGAGCTGGAAGTACTGTGTCCGCTCGGCATATGCCGGTCAAGCATCGGATCTTGATAGATTCATGCGCTGTGCGGATGGATCTGACGTTGCAGCAGCTCCGAGCGATCCTCGCGGTGCACGAGGAAGGCGGGTTCACCGCCGCCGCCGAGCGGCTGCACCTCGCGCAGTCCTCGCTGAGCCGGACCGTGCTCGACGTGGAGCGCAAGCTCGGCATCACCCTGTTCGAGCGCACCACCCGGCGGCTCACGACCACCCCGGAAGGCGCCGAGTTCTGCGCCATCGCCCGCCGCGTCACCGACTCCTTCGACGCCGGGATGCGGCACTTCGACGGATTCCTGACCGGGTCCAGCGGCCGGGTGCGGGTGGCGACGCTGCCCTCGCTCGCCGCGATCCTGCTGCCGCCGGTGATCTCCGCGCACCGCGCCGCGCACCCCGGCATCGGGTTGTCGATCGAGGACGCCCTGTCCGGCGAGGTGCTGCGCAAGGTGCGCGCCGGCGACGTCGACCTCGCCGTGACCGTGCTGCTCGACGACACCGGTGATGACCTCGAAGCGCATCCGCTGGCCACCGACCGGTTCTGCTGCGTGTTCCCGCCGGAGCACCGCTTCGCCGATCGCGACTCGCTGCGCTGGGACGACCTGGACGGCGAGCCGTACATCGCGTTCGACGCGGCCAGCAGCATCCGCGCGCACACCGACCGCGCGACCGCCGCCGCGCGGGTGCGCCCGGAGCTGGTGGTCGCGGCGCGCAACATCGCCGCCGTGGCCGGGCTCGTCGCGGCGGGGCTGGGCGTCTCGGTCGTGCCCGGCCTGGTCCTGCCGCTGGTCGGATTCGCGGGCCTGGAGCACCGGCCGCTGTGCGAGCCGGAGGTGCACCGGCGGATCGCCGTGGTCCGCGACCCGGCCCGGCCGCTGACGGCGGCGGCCGCGGACTTCCGCGCGGCCCTGCTCGCCGCGCACCGCACCCCGCTGCCCGCCGAAGCCTCCTGGCAGGCGCGGGCGGAGTGACGGTCCCGGCGGCCCGTGGTCGCCGCCGCGGGGTCGACGATCTGGCGGAGATACGCCTCACCTGCGAGGACGGTCACCCGGGCGGCCCATCTTTCGGGGTCGATCGAGTGCCGCCACCGGCCTAGACTCGGCGGAGATAGTGAACTCGTTCACAAGCGGGTTCACCGAGTCACGGCGGAGCCGGGCCGGTGCGAGCACCGGTGCGGGTATCGGGTGCGTCCGCGTGCCTCCGCCGTGGCGTCACCGCACCTGCACGGCAATCAAGGAGTGTCATGACCAGCGCGACCCCCCGACGCCGACCGAACGACGACGCCGACGTGATCGTCGTCGGTGCCGGGCCGGCCGGCTCGACCGCGGCGACGTACCTGGCCCGCGCGGGCCTCGACGTGCTGCTGCTGGAGAAGAGCGTCTTCCCGCGGGAGAAGGTGTGCGGCGACGGCATCACGCCGCGCGGCGTCAAGCAGCTCATCGACCTCGGAGTGGACACCCGCGAGGACGCCGGCTGGCTGCACAACCGCGGCCTCCGCGTCGTCGGCGGCGGCGTGACGATCGAACTGGACTGGCCCGAGCTCGCCGATTTCCCGCCGTACGGCGTGGTCCGTCCGCGCAACGACTTCGACGACCTGCTGGCCCGCAACGCCGAACGCGCGGGCGCCCGGATGGTCCAGCAGACGACGGTGACCGGAGCCGTCAAGAATGAGCGGACCGGCCGAATCGACGGCGTCACCGCGAAGACCGGGCCGGACAAGCAGCCCGTCACCTACCGGGCCCCGCTGGTGCTCGGGTGCGACGGGGTGTCGGCCCGGCTGGCGCTGTCGATGGGCATCGACAAGCGCGAGGACCGCCCGATGGGCGTGGCGGTGCGCCGCTACTACGAGAGCCCGCGGACCAAGGACGACTTCCTGGAGTCGCACCTGGAGCTGTGGGACCGGTCCACGCCGTCGGAGCCGAAGCTGATGCCGGGCTACGGCTGGCTGTTCGGGATGGGCGACGGAACGGTGAACGCAGGGCTGGGCGTGCTGTCGACGTCGAAGTCCTACGGCAAGGTCGACTACCGCCAGCTGCTGCGCTCCTGGCTCGACGGAACCCCGGAGGAGTGGGGATTCCGCGAGGAGAACGCGACCGGCAAGATCGGCGGCGCGGCGCTGCCGATGGGCTTCAACCGCAAGCCGCACTACCAGGACGGGCTGCTGCTCGTCGGGGACGCCGGCGGCATGGTGAACCCGTTCAACGGCGAGGGCATCGCCTACGCCATGGAATCGGCCCGGTTGGCGGCCGAGTGCGTGGTCCACGCGTACGCGCGGCCGGAGGGCCCTTCGCGGGAACACGCGCTGCACCGGTACCCGTCCGCGGTGTCCGAAGCGATGGGCGGCTACTTCCGGCTCGGCAACATCTTCAGCAAGTTGATTGGCAATCCGACGGTGATGCGGATGGCCACCAAGCACGGGCTGCCGAGGGTCACGTTGATGCGTTTCGTGTTGAAACTGCTGGCAAATCTGTACGACGGCCGCGATGGGGACACGATGGACCGTGTGATCAGCACCACTACTCGTCTCACCCCTAGCGCCTGACAGCCGGAGTCTGGTCAGATGGTCACGTCGGTGTGCGGGAAGTCATAAAGTTAGGTTCGCCTCACTGCGGAGCGGTCACGGCCAACCGCATAGAGTGCTGAATCGACGCCGAAGACGTGACGTTCGTCTCGGCGGGGGCAGAAGGAGGGCGGTGTCATGGGCGACGCGAGCGCTTCGGGCGTGCTCGATCCGTACATCCCGCTGGTGCTGATGTTCGCGCTGGCACTGGGATTCGCGGTGTTCTCGGTGAGCATCGCGCCACTGGTCGGCCCCCGCCGTTACAACAAGGCGAAGCTCGATGCCTACGAGTGCGGGATCGAGCCTTCCCCGCAGCCCGTGGTGGGCGGCGGCCGGATGCCGGTCGCGTACTACATCACGGCGATGCTGTTCATCCTCTTCGACATCGAGATGGTCTTCCTCTACCCGTTCGCGGTGTCCGCGGACTCCCTCGGCCTGTTCGGCGTGGCCGAGGTCGTGTTGTTCATCGCCACCGTCGGGTTCGCCTACGCCTACGTGTGGCGGCGCGGAGGTCTCGACTGGAACTAGCGCCCGGGTCCGGCGGACCTGAGCGAGCACTGACCGTTCTCAATGGCGACAGCGGAAGGAGTGCCGAGATGGGCCTCGAAGAGCAGCTGCCCAACGGCATCCTGTTGGCCAACGTGGAAAAGCTCGTCAACTGGACCCGGAAGACCTCGATGTGGCCCGCGACCTTCGGGTTGGCGTGCTGCGCGATCGAGATGATGACGGTCGGCGGTTCCCGCTACGACATCTCCAGGTTCGGCATGGAGCGCTTCTCCGCCACACCGCGGCAGGCCGATCTGATGATCGTCGCCGGCCGGGTGACCAACAAGATGGCCCCGGTGCTGCGGCAGATCTACGACCAGATGCCGGAGCCGCGGTGGGTGCTGGCGATGGGCGTGTGCGCCTCCACCGGCGGGATGTTCAACAACTACGCGGTCGTGCAAGGCGTGGATCACGTGGTGCCGGTGGACATGTACCTGCCGGGCTGTCCGCCCCGGCCGGAGATGCTGCTGGACGCGATCCTCAAGCTGCACGCCAAGGTCATGGACGAGCCGATCAACGCCAAGCGCGCCGCGTTGCGCGCCGAGAGCGGGGCTCGCACCGAACTCATCGCCTCCTCCGAGCGCTACGCGCCGAAGAACCGGTCGCAGCGCAAGCGCGCCGAACGGCAGCAGCTCGCGCAGAGCCAGGAGATGGGCGCGGAAGGCCCGCTCGCGGTCGAGACCGACGCGCAGCGGCAGCAGACGCAGCGGCAACTCGGCGCGGGCAGGTGAGCGGCATGACCGACTCGAAGCAGACCACCCCGGACCCCGGCGAGAAGGGCTCCAGCGCGGAACGCGCCGGCGAGGGCCTGGAACCGGTCCGCTCCGGCGCGGGCGCGGTCGCCGAACCGCGGGAGCCGATCGTCGCCGGTCGTGCCCGGCAGGGCATGTTCGGCGTGCGGGGCAGCGGTGACACCTCCGGCTACGGCGGGCTCCGGTTGCCGCCGCACGTGCCGCAGGCCGCCGAGCGGCCCTACGGCGGGTGGTTCGACGACGTGGCCGACGCGCTGCTGGATTCGTTGCGGGACAAGGGAATCGACTCGGCGATCCAGCAGATCACGGTGGACCGCGGGGAGATCACCTTCTACGTGGACCGCGAGCACCTGGTGCAGACCTGCTCGTCGCTGCGCGACGACCCGGCGCTGCGCTTCGAGCTGTGCAGCTCGGTCTCCGGCGTGGACTACGGGCCGGAGGTGCCGCAGCGGCTGCACTCGGTCTACCACCTGACGTCGATGACGTTCCGGCGCCGCATCCGGCTGGAAGTGGCGGTGGACGCGGAGAACCCGCACCTGCCGTCGGTCGTGTCCGTCTACCCGACGGCCGACTTCCAGGAGCGCGAGGCGTGGGACATGTTCGGCCTGATCTACGACGGGCATCCCGCGCTCACCCGGATCCTGATGCCGGACGACTGGGACGGGCACCCGCAGCGCAAGGACTACCCGCTGGGCGGCATCCCGGTGGAGTACAAGGGCGCCGAGATCCCGCCGCCGGACCAGCGACGAGCTTATTCATGAGGCGCCGGGCATTGCGCAGTCACGGCAGGCAGCACGCGGAGAGGTGCTGAACATGACCACCGAACCACTGACCGATCCCACCACGGACCCGGCCCACCCCGCCTCGTCGCGGGAGACGACCGAAGGCCGCGTCTACACCGTCACCGGCGGCGACTGGGACGACTTCCTCGACGAGTCGAGCGACTCGGAGCGGGTCGTCATCAACCTCGGCCCGCAGCATCCGTCGACGCACGGCGTGCTGCGGCTGGTGCTGGAGCTGGAGGGCGAGACCGTCACGCAGGCCCGGTCCGTCATCGGCTACCTGCACACCGGGATCGAGAAGAACACCGAGTACCGCACGTGGACCCAGGGCGTCACGTTCGTGACGCGGATGGACTACCTGGCGCCGCTCTACAACGAGGCCGCCTACTGCCTCGGCGTGGAGAAGCTGCTCGGCGTCGAGGCGCCGACGCGGGCGCAGACGTTCCGGATCATGCTGATGGAGCTGAACCGGATCTCCTCGCACCTGGTGTTCCTGGCGACCGGCGCGATGGAGCTGGGCGCCTCCACCGGCATGACCTACGGGTTCCGCGACCGCGAGGAAGTGCTGCACCTGCTGGAGTTCCTCACCGGGCTGCGGATGAACCACGCGTTCATCCGGCCGGGCGGGGTCGCCCAGGACCTGCCGGAGAACTACCGGGAGAAGGTCCTGGAGTTCATCAAGGTCATGGACAAGCGGCTGCCGGACTACGCGAAGCTGTTCTCCGGCCAGCCGATCTGGAAGCAGCGGCTCAAGGACGTCGGCTACCTGCCGCTGGACGGGTGCCTGCAGCTGGGCGTGACCGGGCCGATCCTGCGCTCCGCGGGAGTCGCCTGGGACCTGCGCAAGATCGAGCCGTACTGCGGTTACGAGAACTTCGACTTCGAGGTGCCCACGAGCACCGACGCGGACTGCTACGCCCGGTTCCTGCTGCGGGTGGACGAGATCCACGAATCGCTGAAGATCATCCGGCAGTGCCTGGACGCGTTCGAGCCGGGCCCGGTGATGGTGGACGACCCGAAGATCGCCTGGCCCGCGAAGCTGAGCATCGGCCCGGACGGCATGGGCAACTCCCTGGAGCACGTCCGCAAGATCATGGGCCAGTCGATGGAGTCGCTGATCCACCACTTCAAGCTGGTGACCGAGGGCTTCGACGTGCCGCCGGGGCAGGTGTACTCGCCGGTGGAGTCGCCGCGCGGCGAGCTGGGCTACCACTTGGTCTCCGACGGCGGCACCCGGCCGATGCGGGTGCACGTGCGGGAACCGAGCTTCGTGAACCTCCAGGCGTTCCCGGCGATGGCCGAGGGCGGACTGGTGGCGGACGTGATCGCGGCAGTGGCCTCGATCGACCCGGTGATGGGCGGGGTGGACCGATGACCGAGCAGTTCGACTTCACCACCACCGAGCACGTGCTGAGCCCGCCCGGCGAGCCGGTGTTCGGCGAGGGCGTGCGCGCCGACGCGCGCAAGCTCATCGAGCGCTACCCGGAGGCGCGTTCGGCGCTGCTGCCGATGCTGCACCTCGTGCAGTCCGAGCAGGGCCACGTCAGCCCCGAGGGCATCGAGTTCTGCGCCGACCAGCTCGCCCTGTCGGCCGCCGAGGTCAGCGCGGTCGCCACGTTCTACACGATGTACAAGCGCAAGCCCTGCGGCGAACACCTCGTCAGCGTGTGCACGAACACGCTGTGCGCGGCGCTGGGCGGCGACGACATCTACAAGCGGGTGTCCGAGCACCTCGGCGTCGGGCACGACGAGACCTCCGGAACGCCGGGCGAGCAGGGGTCGCTGACGCTGGAGCACGCCGAGTGCCTCGCCGCCTGCGACCACGCCCCGGTGCTGCAGGTCGACTACGAGTACTACGACAAGCAGAGCCCCGAGTCGGCGCTGGAACTGGTGAAGTCCTTGCAGCGCGGGGAGAAACCGGATCCGACGCGCGGCGCCCCGCTGACGGACTTCCGCCGCACCGAGCGCCAGCTCGCCGGGTTCTTCGACCGGCCGGGCGCCCGGCTGGAGGACACGGTCGACGGACCGTCGGCCGCGCCCGAGACGGTGCGCGGCGCCCACCTGGCCCGCGAGCGCGGCTGGACCGCGCCGCCGATGCCGGACGACGCGGAAATCCCGCCGCTGCCGGAGAAGGAGTGAGGGTGGCCATGACCGACGCGAACTCCCCGAACCAGCCCGACGACCTCACGCCGGTGCTGACGAAGCGGTGGCTGTCCCCGAACTCGTGGAGCATCCGCACCTACGAGCAGCTGGAGGGCTACACCGCGCTGCGCAAGGCGTTGCGGGCGCAGCCGGACCAGCTGATCGAACTGGTGAAGTCCGCGGGCCTGCGCGGCCGCGGCGGTGCCGGGTTCCCGGCGGGCGTGAAGTGGAGCTTCATGCCCAAGGAGCCGGTGAAGCCGCACTACCTCGTGGTCAACGCCGACGAGGGCGAACCGGGCACCTGCAAGGACATCCCGCTGATGATGGCCGACCCGCACTCGCTGGTGGAGGGCGTGATCATCGCCTGCTACGCGATGCGCTCGCACTTCTCGGCGATCTACGTGCGCGGTGAGGCGCTGCACTGCATCCGCCGGTTGAACAACGCCGTGCAGGAGGCATACGCCGCGGGCTACCTGGGCAAGGACATCCTCGGCTCCGGGTTCGACTGCGACATCGTGGTGCACGCCGGCGCCGGCGCCTACATCTGCGGCGAGGAGACGGCGCTGCTGGATTCGCTGGAGGGCAAGCGCGGCCAGCCCCGGCTCAAGCCGCCGTTCCCCGCCGCCGCCGGGCTCTACGCGTGCCCGACGACGGTGAACAACGTCGAGACGATCGCCTCGGTGCCGTTCATCGTCAACGGCGGCGCCGACTGGTTCCGCACCATGGGGCGGGAGAAGTCGCCCGGCCCGAAGATCTACTCGCTGTCCGGCCACGTCGAGAACCCCGGCCAGTACGAGGCGCCGCTGGGCACCACGCTGCGGGAGCTGCTGGAGCTCGCGGGTGGCATGAAGGACGGCATCCCGCTCAAGTTCTGGACCCCCGGCGGCTCGTCGACGCCGCTGTTCACCGCCGAGCACCTGGACGTCCCGCTGGACTTCGAGGGCGCCGCCGAAGCGGGCTCGATGCTGGGCACCACGGCGCTGATGGTCTTCAACGAGACCGTGTCCGTGCCGTGGGCGGTGATGAAGTGGACCCAGTTCTACGAGCACGAGTCCTGCGGCAAGTGCACTCCCTGCCGGGAGGGCACCTTCTGGCTCGCCCAGGTCTTGGAGCGCATGGTCGAAGGGCACGGCACCGAAGAGGACATCGACACGCTGCTCGACGTCTGCGACAACATCTTCGGCCGTTCCTTCTGCGCCCTCGGTGACGGCGCGGTCAGCCCGATCACCAGTGGCATCAAGTACTTCCGCGAGGAATTCCTCGCGCTGTGTCAGCAGAACCGGCCCGGCGCGGAGCCGGGCGAGCCCGCACTGGCAGGAGCGGCCCGATGACGGTGGCATCCGAGCGTGAGACGAAGCCGGTCCCCGAGGGGCACGTCCGGCTGACGATCGACGGCGTCGAGGTCGACGCCCCGAAGGGCGAGCTGCTGATCCGCACCGCCGAGCGGATGGGCATCACGATCCCCCGGTTCTGCGACCACCCGCTGCTGGACCCGGCGGGCGCGTGCAGGCAGTGCCTGGTCGAGGTCGAGATGAACGGCCGGGCGATGCCCAAGCCGCAGGCCTCGTGCACGATGACCGTCGCCGACGGCATGGTCGTGAAGACGCAGAACAGCTCGCCGGTCGCGGACAAGGCGCAGCAGGGCGTGATGGAGCTGCTGCTCATCAACCACCCGCTGGACTGCCCGATCTGCGACAAGGGCGGCGAGTGCCCGCTGCAGAACCAGGCGCTCAAGCACGGCCGCGCCGAATCCCGGTTCCACGACACCAAGCGGACCTTCGCCAAGCCGGTGCCGATCTCCGCGCAGGTGCTGCTGGACCGGGAGCGCTGCGTGCTGTGCCAGCGCTGCACCCGGTTCTCCAAGCAGATCGCCGGTGACCCGTTCATCGAGCTGCTGGAGCGCGGCGCGGTGCAGCAGATCGGCATCGCCGAGCAGCAGCCGTTCCAGTCGTACTTCTCCGGCAACACCATCCAGATCTGCCCGGTGGGCGCGCTGACCAGCGCCGCGTACCGGTTCCGCTCCCGGCCGTTCGACCTGGTGTCCACGCCGGGCGTGTGCGAGCACTGCTCGTCGGGCTGCGCGACCCGCACGGACTGGCGGCGCGGCAAGGTGATGCGCAAGCTCGCCGCCGAGGACCCCGAGGTCAACGAGGAGTGGATCTGCGACAAGGGCAGGTTCGGCTTCCGCTACGCCACCGCGACCGACCGGTTCACCCGGCCGCTGGTGCGCGAGGGCGGTGAGCTGCGGCCCGCGTCCTGGACGGAGGCGCTGCGCAAGGCCGCCGAGGGACTGCTCGCGGCCCGCGACGACCGCGGCGTCGGGGTGCTGCCCGGCGGCCGGTTGACCGTGGAGGACGCCTACGCGTACGCCAAGTTCGCGCGGATCGCGTTGCGCACCAACGACATCGACGCCAGGGCCCGCGCCCACTCGGACGAGGAGCTCGCGTTCCTGGCGTCGACCGTGGTGGGCACGGCCCCGGACGCCGGCGCGGTCACCTACGCCGACCTCGAAGCCGCGCCCGCCGTGCTGTGCGTGGCGTTCGAGCCGGAGGAGGAAGCGCCGATCGTGTTCCTGCGGCTGCGCAAGGCGGCGCGCAAGGGACGGACGAAGGTCTTCCACCTGGGGCAGTGGAACTCGCCCGGCGTGGAGAAGACCACCCGGATCATGAGCGACGGCGGACCGGTGCGCACCGGCGCGCTGCTGCCCTGCCCGCCCGGTGGGGAAGCGGCGGCGCTGGCCGAACTCCCGTCCGAAGTCGACGAGCTCCTGAGCGCGGGGGGTGCGGTGCTCGCCGTCGGCGAACGCGCCGCGCAGATCCCCGGCCTGTACTCCGAGCTGGTGCGCACCGCCGCCCGCACCGGTGCGCGGATCGCGTGGATCCCGCGCCGCGCGGGCGAACGCGGCGCCGTCGAAGCCGGGGCGTTGCCGACGCTGCTGCCCGGTGGGCGCGGGGTCGGTGACCTCACCGCCTGCGCTGAGGTCGCGCAGACCTGGGGAGTGGACGCGGACAGCCTGCCCGCCGCCCCGGGCCGCGACACCACCGGCATCCTGCGCGCCGCCGCGCGCGGGGACCTCGGCGGGCTGCTCATCGGTGGCGTCGACCCGGACGACCTGCCCGACCCGGAGCTCGCCCGGACCGCCTTGGCGCACGCCGACTTCGTCGTCAGCGTCGAGATGCGGCCCACCGCCGTCACCGAGCACGCCGACGTGGTGCTGCCGATCGCGCCGAGCGTGGAGAAGGCGGGCAGCTACCTGAACTGGGAAGGCCGCCGCCGCGACTTCCGCACCACCATCGAAGGCACCGGCGCGCTGCCGGACTGCCGGGTGCTGGACACGCTCGCCGTGGAGATGGACGCGGACCTGTTCACCCAGAGCCCCGCCGCGGCCCGCGCCGAACTGGACCGGCTCGGCACCGGTACCGCCGCGAAGCCCCCGGCACCGGACGAGGCGGTGCGGCCCGCCGCGCCACCGGGACCGGGCCGGGCGCTGCTGGCCACCTGGCGGCAACTGCTCGACGACGCCTCGCTGCAGGTCGAGGAACCGAACCTCGCGGGCACCCGGCGCGACGTGGTGGCGATGCTCTCGCCCGCCACCGCGCAGCGGCTCGGAGTGCGGGAACGCCAGCAGGTCGAGATCCGCGGCGACCGCGGTGCGATCACCGTCGAGGCGCGGCTCACCGAGATGCCGGACGAAGTGGTCTGGCTGCCCGGCGCCTCCGGGCCGTCGCAGGTGAACCGGGTGCTCGGCGTCGGGCACGGCGCCGCCGTGGCGCTCGCCCCGGCGGTCGCGACCACCGGCGGCAGCTCGAACGGGCACGCGGGCAACGGGCACAGCGGCAACGGGCACGCCGGGTTCGGATTCGGCGCCGCGGAAGGGAACCGGTCATGACCCGCACCGCCGAAGTGCTCGCCGACGACCCGATCTGGCTGATCCTGATCAAAGTCGTCGTCATCTTCGCCTTCCTGGTGCTGATGACGCTGCTGACGATCTGGGCGGAACGCCGGGTCATCGGCCGCATGCAGCACCGCCCCGGCCCGAACCGGGCCGGACCGTTCGGCATCCTGCAGTCGCTGGCCGACGGCCTGAAGCTGGCGTTCAAAGAGGACATCCGGCCGGTGATGGCCGACAAGTGGGTGTACTTCCTGGCCCCGGTGATCTCCGCGACGCCCGCGCTGGTGTCCTTCTCGGTGATCCCGATCGGCCCGGAGGTCACGATCTTCGGCGAGCGCACCGCGCTGCAGCTCGTGGAGCTGCCGGTCGGCCTGCTGGTGGTGCTGGCCAGCGCCTCCATCGGCGTGTACGGCATCGTGCTCGCCGGGTGGGCCTCCGGTTCCCCGTACCCGCTGCTCGGGTCGCTGCGCTCGGCGGCGCAGGTGATCTCCTACGAGATCGCGATGGGCCTGTCGTTCGTCGCCGTGATCATGTACGCGGGCACGCTGTCCACCTCGGGCATCGTCGAAGCCCAAGCGCACGGCTGGTTCGCGCTGCTGCTGCCGTTCAGCTTCCTGGTCTACGTGGTGTCCATGGTCGGCGAGACCAACCGCGCCCCGTTCGACCTGCCGGAAGCCGAATCGGAACTCGTCGGCGGCTTCCACACCGAGTACTCCTCGCTGAAGTTCGCGCTGTTCTTCCTCGCCGAGTACATCAACATGGTCACCGTCTCGGCCCTGGCGAGCACGCTGTTCCTCGGCGGCTGGCACGCGCCGTGGCCGCTGAACCTGATCGGCGGCGGGGTGCTCGACACCGGCTGGTGGGGAGTGCTCTGGTTCCTCGCCAAGACGCTGCTGTTCCTGTTCGTGTTCGTGTGGCTGCGCGGCACGCTGCCGCGGCTGCGCTACGACCAGTTCATGAACCTCGGCTGGAAGTTCCTCGTCCCGCTGAGCCTGGTGTGGATCGTCGCCGTCACCGTGATCCGCGCGCTGCGCAACGAGCAGGTGCTCGGCTCGCCGACGTTCCTGATCATCGGTGCGGTCGTGATCGCGGCGCTGGTCGCCGCGGCCTTCCTCATCCCGGACCGCAAGCAGCCGGAACCGGACGAGCCCGCGGTGCCGATGGCGGGCAGCGGCTTCCCGGTCCCGCCACTGGACCTGCAAGTGCCCCCGACCCCACCGCGACGCGCGCAGGTGCCGTCGTCCGGGGCCGACGACGCCTCGAAGGAGGGAGCGGGCAGTGTTTGATCCGTTGAAAGGCTTCGGCGTCACCTTCGCGACGATGTTCAAGAAGGTCGTCACCGAGGAGTACCCCGAGGTCAAGAAGGTCACCGCACCCCGGTTCCACGGTCGCCACCAGCTCAACCGGCACCCGGACGGGCTGGAGAAGTGCGTGGGCTGCGAGCTGTGCGCCTGGGCCTGCCCCGCGGACGCGATCTTCGTCGAGGGCGGGAACAACACCGACGAGGAGCGCTACTCGCCCGGTGAGCGGTTCGGCGCGGACTACCAGATCAACTACCTGCGCTGCATCGGCTGCGGCCTGTGCATCGAGGCCTGTCCGACGCGCTCGCTGACCATGACCAACGAGTACGAGACGGCCGACGACGACCGCCAGAACCTCATCTACACCAAGGAGGACCTGCTGGCCCCGCTGCTGCCCGGCATGGAGCAGCCGCCGCACCCGATGCGGCTCGGCGAGGACGAGCAGGACTACTACGTGCGCGGCCCCGAACTGGCGCGGCAGACCGGTGTGCCGGAGGGCGAGACCGTGGAGACCGGTCACGAGGAGGCCCGACGGTGATGCTCGCGGCAACGGCGGTCCTCGCCCAGGAGCAGGCCGCGAACGTGGTCGGCGCCGGGGAGACCGCGACGTTCTGGATCCTCGGTCCGCTCTCCCTGGTCGGGGCGCTCGGCATGGTCTTCGCCCGCAACGCGGTGCACTCCGCGCTGTGGCTGGTGCTGACGATGCTCAGCCTCGGCGTGCTGTACATGGCGCAGAGCGCGCCGTTCCTCGGCTTCACCCAGATCATCGTCTACACCGGCGCGATCATGATGCTGTTCCTGTTCGTGCTGATGATGGTCGGGCGGGACTCCTCGGACTCGGTGGTGGAGGTGCTGCGCGGGCAGCGCCTCTGGGCGGCCGTCGCGGGCGTGGCGTTCGCGCTGCTGCTGGTGACCGGGCTGGCCCGCGCGCTCACGAACGTGCCGGTGGCCGCGCCGCTGGACCCGTGGTCGGCCCGCGGTGGCGGCGCCGGCGGGCTCGGTGCGCTGATCTTCACCGACTACCTGTTCCCGTTCGAGCTGACTTCCGCGCTGCTGATCACCGCGGCGGTCGGCGCGATGGTGCTCGCCTACGGCGGCAAGGGACGTGCCGCGCGGGTCAGCCAGAAGGAACGCGTCGAAGCGCGGCTGCGCGGCGACCGGTCCTCGCCGCTGCCCGGCCCCGGCGTGTACGCGACGGCGAACTCGGTGGCCACCCCGGCGTTGCTGCCGGACGGTTCGGTGGCCCCCGAATCGCTCTCGGAGATCTTGGACAACCTGCCCGCCGAGCGGCTCGCCGCGGAACGCGACGCCGTCGCGGGCAAGGGCACCGGTCCCGATCCGCACGCGCTGACCGGGCGCTCCGGCGGCCCCGCCGACCCGGCAGAAGCGGAGATCGGCGCGGAGACCGCCGGCACCCCGCCCGAAGCGCGGCGCACCCACGGTGAGAACGGCACGAACGGCCTGTCCGGCTCCGGGCACGCGTCCCCCGAGGAGGTCCGGCAGTGACCCCGACCTACTACCTGCTGCTGTCCGCGCTGCTGTTCAGCATCGGCGCAGTCGGCGTGCTGGTGCGGCGCAACGCCATCGTCGTGTTCATGTGCATCGAGCTGATGCTCAACGCGGTGAACCTGACGCTGGTCACCTTCGCCCGCATCGAAGGCTCCGTGCACGGGCAGGTGATGGCGTTCTTCGTGATGGTGGTCGCCGCCGCCGAGGTCGTGGTGGGCCTGGCGATCATCATGTCGATCTTCCGCACCCGCCGCTCGGCCTCGGTCGACGACGCCAACCTCCTCAAGTACTAGGAGCTCGCCGTGTTCGCCTCCGCGGCTGGTCCGCCGCGCACCGGCCGCGGGCCCCACCTGCACACCCGACCCCAAGTTCGCACTCACAGTAGGGAGAGCCTGGCGTGACGACGACGTTTTCGGCCAGCGGTCCCGATCTCCTCGCGGTGCAGGCCGCGCAAGGCGCCGTCCAGGGCAACGCCTGGCTGCTCGTCGCGCTGCCCCTGCTCGGCGCGACCGTGCTGCTGCTCGCGGGGCGCCGCGCCAACGGGTGGGGGCACCTGCTCGGCAGCGCGACGGTGATCGCCGCGTTCGCCTACGGGGTCGCGCTGTTCACCAGCATCGCCCGCGACGCGGAGCCGGTGCGCGAACTGCACGTGTTCTCGTGGATCCCGGTCAACGCGCTGCAAGTGGACTTCGGGCTCCGGCTCGACCCGCTGTCGATGGTGTTCGTGCTGCTGATCACCGGGGTGGGCGCGCTGATCCACCTCTACTCGATCGGCTACATGGCCCACGACCAGCAGGGCCGCACCGGGCGGGACAACACCGAGCGGCGCCGGTTCTTCGGCTACTTGAACCTGTTCGTCGCCGCGATGCTGGTCCTGGTGCTGGGCAACAGCTTCGTGACGCTCTACCTCGGCTGGGAGGGCGTCGGCCTGGCGTCCTACCTGCTGATCGGCTTCTGGCAGCACCGGCCCACGGCGGCAGCGGCGGCGACGAAGGCGTTCGTGATGAACCGCGTCGGCGACGTCGGGCTCGCGCTGGCGATCTTCCTGCTGTTCGCGAAGCTCGGCACCACGCAGTACACCGAGGTCTTCGCCCGCGCCGGTGAGCTCTCGCCCGGCGTGCTGCTGGCGATCACGCTGTTGCTGCTGCTCGGCGCCTGCGGCAAGTCCGGCCAGGTCCCGCTGCAGGCGTGGCTGCCGGACGCGATGGAAGGCCCCACCCCGGTGTCCGCGCTGATCCACGCGGCCACCATGGTCACCGCCGGGGTGTACCTGATCGCGCGGTCCAACCCGCTCTACACGCTGTCCCCGGACGGCAGGCTCGTCGTCACCATCATCGGCGCGGTCACGCTGCTGGTCGGCTGCGTCATCGGCTGCGCCTACGACGACATCAAGAAGGTGCTGGCGTACTCCACGGTCAGCCAGATCGGCTACATGATCCTCGCCGTCGGCCTCGGCCCGGCCGGGTACGCGCTCGGCATCATGCACCTGCTCACCCACGGTTTCTTCAAGGCGGGGCTGTTCCTCGGCGCCGGTTCGGTGATGCACGCGATGCGCGACGAGGTGAACATGCGCAAGTTCGGCGGGCTCGCGAAGTACCTGCCGATCACCTTCGCCACCTTCGCGCTCGGCTACCTGGCGCTGATCGGGTTCCCGTTCCTGTCCGGCTACTACTCGAAGGACGCGATCATCGAGGCCGCGTTCGGCCAGGAAGGCTGGCGCGGCTGGGTGTTCGGCGGCGCCGCGCTGCTGGGCGCCGCGCTGACCGCGTTCTACATGACGCGCCTGGTGCTGATGACCTTCTTCGGCGAGAAGCGCTGGGAGAAGCTCCAGTCCGAGGACGGACACGACTTCCACCCGCACGAATCCCCGGCGATCATGACCGGGCCGATGATCGTGCTGGCCATCGGCTCGGTGGGCGCGGGCATGTTCCTCGCCTCCGGCGACCGGCTGGTCACCTTCCTCGCGCCGACGCTCGGCGAGCTGCAGGAATCGCACGGGGGAGCGCTGCCGCACTCGGTGATCCCGGTGCTCACCGTCGCGCTCTCCGCGCTCGGGGCGCTGGCCGCGTGGCTGCTCGTCGGCCGCAAGCCGGTGCCGGTGACCCGGCCCGAGAAGGTGTCGCCGGTGGTGCGGGCCGCCCGCGCCGACCTCGGCGGCAACGCGCTCAACGACGCCGTCGCCGTGAAGCCCACCGCCGGTCTCACCCGCGGCCTGGTCACCTTCGACCGCAAGGCCGTGGACGGCGCCATCACCGGGCTCGCCGCCGTGCTGCAAGGCGGCTCCGGATGGGGGCGGCGCAGGCAGAACGGGTTCGTGCGCTCCTACGCGCTGTCCATGCTCTGCGGCGGCGTGCTCCTGATCGGGGCGCTGATGGTGGTGGGCACGCCATGAGCGACCGCGATCCCCGGCCGCCGCGCGCGGCCACGCCGACACCCGCAGGTCCCGATCTCGAAGTCAGGGCCGCGCAATCTCTCGCGCACCGCCGTGTGGAAGAGGAGATCCGATGACCCTGCTCCTCGCGCTCATCCTGCTGCCGCTGGCCGGTGCGGTCGCGGTCGGGCTGCTGCGCCGCAACGCCCCCGCGGCGAAGTGGACGGCGCTCGCGGTGTCCCTGGCGGAGTTCGCCCTCGCGATCGCCGCCTGGGCCGCCTACGACCCGGCCGGCCCGCGGCTGCAACTGGCGAGCTCGTTCGAATGGATCCCCGCGTTCGACATCCGGGTGTCGTTCGCCGTCGACGGCATCGCGCTCGTCATGGTCGCCGTGATCGCGCTGCTGATGCCGCTGGTGCTGGGCTTCAGCTGGGGCGAGCGGCTGCCGGAGGGCCGCAGCCACGGCGGGTTCTTCGCGCTGCTGCTGGTGGAGCAGGCGCTGACGGTCGCGGTGTTCGCCGCGACCGACGTGTTCCTGTTCTACGTGCTGTTCGAGATCATGCTGATCCCGATGTACTTCCTCATCGGCGGTTACGGCGGTGAGCGCGGCAAGTACGCGGCGGTGAAGTTCTTCCTGTACTCGTTCCTCGGTGGCCTGATCATGCTGGCCTCCGCGATCGGCGCGTACGCCTACGCCGCGAAGACCACCGGCCAGGGCACCTTCGACTGGGCGACGCTGGCGCCGATCCTCGCGGACGCCCCGATCTCCGTGCAGGTGTGGATCTTCCTGGGCTTCTTCACGGCGTTCGCGATCAAGGCGCCGCTGGTGCCGCTGCACACCTGGTTGCCGGACGCCGCCGAGCAGGCCCCCATCGGGGTCGCGGTGATCGTCGTCGGCGTGCTCGACAAGGTCGGCACCTTCGGATTCCTGCGCTACAGCCTGCCGCTGACCCCGGACGCCTCCCAGCTGCTCGCGCCGCTGGTGCTGGTGCTCGCGGTGCTCGGCGTGCTCTACGGCTCGCTGCAGGCGTTCGGGCAGACCGACCTGAAGCGCTTCATCGCCTACGTGTCCATCGCGCACTTCGGCTTCATCGCGCTCGGGATCTTCGCCTACACCTCGCAGGCGCAGGTCGGCGCGGTGTCGTACATGCTCAACCACAGCCTCGCCACGGGGCTGCTGATCCTCGTCATCGGCATGATCATCGCTCGCGGCGGGTCCACCCGGATCGCCGACTACGGCGGCATGGCGAAGATCACCCCGCTGCTGGCGGGCACCCTGCTCATCGCCGGTCTCAGCACTCTGTCGCTGCCCGGCACCAACTCGTTCATCAGCGAGTTCCTGGTGCTGATGGGCGCTTTCCCGACGCAGCCGGTCTACACGGTGCTCGCCACGATCGGCATGGTGCTCGCCGCCGTGTACGTGCTGCGGCTCTACCAGCGGATCATGCAGGGCCCGGTGCGCGGCGACGCGCTCATCGGCACCGCGGGCGGCCCCGGAGCGGTCACCGACCCGAACCGGCCCGGCGCGCACCGCGCCCGCGTGCTCGACCTGCAGCCGCGGGAGATCGCCGTGCTGACCCCGCTGATCGTGCTGGTGCTCGCCCTCGGCGTGTACCCGAAGCCGGTGCTGGACGTGATCACCCCGTCGGTCGGGGCGACCATGAGCGAGGTCGGCGTCACCGACCCCGTGACCTCGCAAGGAGGGAACTGAACAGTGGGTGCCACTCAGGTCGCGGTCCACGCGCAACAGCAGATTCCGATCCCGCCGATCGACTACGCGGCGATCACGCCCGTGCTGGTCGTGCTCGGCGCCGCCTGCATCGGCGTGCTCGTCGAGGCCTTCGTGCCCCGGCGGTCGCGCTGGACCACCCAGGTCGCGCTGAGCCTGATCGCGCTGGTCGGCGCAGGAATCGCGCTCGGCCTGCACGCGCGGGCCGGCGGCACCGGCATCACCACCCTGTCCGACTCGCTGGCGGTGGACGGCCCCACGCTGTTCCTGTGGGCGACGCTGCTCGGCCTCGGCGTCGCGGCGATCCTGCTCATCGCGGACCGCTCGGTGGAACCGGGCGGCGCGTTCGTCGCCGAGACCGCCGCCGAAGCCGAGCAGGACTCCGGGCGGGAACGGGGCGCCACCAGCGCGGTGGCCGGGATGCGCACCGAGATCTTCCCCCTCGCGCTGTTCTCCCTCGCCGGGATGATGGTGTTCTGCGCCGCCAACGACCTGCTCACCATGTTCATCGCGCTGGAAGTGCTGAGCCTGCCGCTGTACCTGATGTGCGGGCTGGCGAAGCGCCGCAGGCTGCTCTCGCAGGAAGCGGCGGTCAAGTACTTCCTGCTCGGGGCGTTCGCCTCCGCGTTCTTCCTGTACGGCCTCGCGCTGCTCTACGGCTACGCCGGTTCGGTGCGGCTCGCCGCCATCGCCGAGGCCACCGCGGGCAGCGACCGCTCGGACACGCTGCTCTACGCCGGCATCGGACTGCTGGTGGTGGGCCTGCTGTTCAAGGCCTCCGTCGGCCCGTTCCACACCTGGACGCCGGACGTCTACCAGGGCGCGCCGACCGCCGTCACCGGCTTCATGGCGGCCTGCACGAAGGTCGCCGCGTTCGGCGCGATCCTCCGCGTCCTGCAGGTCGCGCTGCACGGCTCCAGCTGGGAGTGGCGTGGCGTGATGTGGGCGGTGGCCATCGTGTCGATGGTGATCGGCGTCGTGCTCGGCCTGACCCAGAGCGACATCAAGCGCATGATCGCCTACTCCTCGGTGGCGCACGCCGGATTCCTGCTCATCGGCTCCATCGCGCTCACCGAGCGCGGTCTTTCGGGCACGATGTTCTACCTGTTGGCCTACGGGTTCACCACGGTCGCCGTGTTCGGTGTGATCAGCCTCGTGCGCACCGCGGAGGGTGAGGCTACTCACCTTTCGGACTGGGCCGGGCTGGCGAAGCGGTCTCCGCTGCTCGCGGCCGTGTTCACCTTCCTCATGTTCGCGCTCGCCGGAATCCCGCTGACTAGCGGTTTCATCGGGAAGTTCGTGGTCTTCGAGGCGGCGTTGTCCGACGGAATGGCCCCGCTGGTCGTGGTGGCCCTGGTGGCCAGTGCGGTTGCGGCGTTCTTCTACCTTCGTGTCATCGTGCTGATGTACTTCAGCGAGCCCGCCGCGGACGGCCCCACCGTCAGCGTCCCGGGCGCGTTCACGACGGCGGCGATCACGTTGGGTGTGGTAGTCACGCTGTTGCTGGGCGTGCTGCCCACGGTGGCCCTGGACTGGGCCGGTGTGGGTGGTTTCGTGTCGTAGAGTGCCCGCCCGTAGGGCGATTCCGTGGGGGAGCGAAGGCGACGGTGACGTGAGCAGCCCATCTGGTGAACCGGTCGGGAACGTGGCTGGCAGTACTGCTGCGAGCGGGTTCGACATCGACGACCCGGCGCTGGCCGAATCGATCTCCGCGGGGATGGCCAGGGTCGAAGAACTGCTCCACGATTCGGTGCGCAGCGAGTTCGACTTCGCCACCCGCACCTCGCTGCACCTGGTGGACGCCGGCGGCAAGCGGTTCCGGCCGCTGTTCGCGCTGCTGGCGGCGCACTTCGCGGACCCGTCCCCGGACGAGGTGATCACTTCGGCGGCGGTCGTGGAGATGGTGCACCTCGCGACGCTGTACCACGACGACGTGATGGACGAGGCCACGATGCGCCGCGGCGCGACCAGCGCCAACATGCGCTGGGACAACTCGGTGGCCATCCTCACCGGCGACTTCCTGATGGCGCACGCCTCCCGGCTGGTCGCCGACCTCGGCGCCGACGCGGTGCGCCGGATGGCGACCACGTTCGAGGCGCTGGTCACGGGCCAGCTGCGGGAGACGATCGGCGTCGGCGACGGTCAGGACCCGGAGGAGCACTACCTCCAGGTGATCTACGAGAAGACCGGTTCGCTGATCGCGACCGCCGGGCGGTTCGGCGCCAACGCGGCGGGCGCGACGCCCGAGCAGGTGGCGGCGCTGGAGAGCTTCGGCAAGAGCATCGGCATCGCGTTCCAGATCTCCGACGACGTGATCGACATCGCCTCGGCCGCGACGGACTCCGGCAAGACGCCCGGCACCGACCTGCGGGAGGGCGTGCTGACCCTCCCGATGATCTACGCGCGGGATGCGGCGGACACCGAGCCGCGCTTGCTCGAACTGCTGGGGCAGCCGCTGAGCTCGGACGACGACGTGTCGGAGGCGTTGAAGCTGCTGCGCGAGTCCAGCGGTCTGCGCCGGGCTCGCGGCAAGCTCGACGAGTACGCGCAGGACTCGCGAGCGGTCCTCGCGGAGCTCCCGGCCTGCTCCGCGCGGGACGCGTTGGAGGCTCTGGTTCACTACGTGGTGGCCCGGACCCGCTGAGGTCGGCTGGCGGGTGTTCGGGCCGCGGCACCTCGGGTGACGAGTCGTCACCGGAGGCCTGCTCCGCGTAGCGGGATCGACGTCGGGTCGGTCCGCGGGCCGGGGCGGGTGGCGTCTCCGGCTCCCACGAAAGCGTGGGCGGCGGTGCTCGGAAGTGCCGGGAACTGAACACTAGGCGCGCTGATCCGCTCTTCCGGGTTCGATTCAGAGCCCGGTTCGAGGGATGGGCTGCGCCGAGGTACGGAGCGCAGCGTGTTCGGCGTAGCCTGTCGGAGCTCACGGTGCCCCACGTGGCCTTGGAGGAGGGCGTCGCCGGTGGTGTGGCTGTTTACGCAGGTGTGGTTGTGGAGTGTCGCCGCGTTCCTGCTCGGATCTGTGATCACCTGGTTGTTGTTCGTGGTCCCGCTGCGGCGGAAGCTGCGCAAGGTCAGGTCCGACTACGCCGAGAACGTGGCGCAGCAGGGCGCGCGCCACGACCGGCAGGTCCGGCGCCCGCACGACCCGGCGCCGCCGCGGAAGGTCGAGCGCACCACCGTGCAGCCGCGCTGGGAGCAGGAACCGGACGAGGACCCGCTGCCGGAGCCGCCCGAACCGGCGCCGCAGCCGCCGGCGCACACCGCCCGGCTGCCGCACCCGGGCGCGGAGCAGCCCGCCGGAGCCGACGCGCGCGCCGAGGTGTCGGTGCGCGGCGGCTCGCAGGTCGCCGACCTCGTCGTCGACGACGACGCGCCCCGCCCCGCCGAACAGCGCCCCACCGCGCAGCGCCCGCAGCAGCAGGCGGCCCCGGCGGCGCGGCCCACCGGGGCCTGGCAGGAGGACGAGAGCGCCTACGCGGGCCGCTCCAGCGGCGGCTGGTGGCCCAGCCGCGGCCGGGACGACGAGACGCCCGCGCCGGCGAACCGGTCCGCGCCGTGGACCATCCCCGCCGACCACGAGCCCGAGGACGACGCTCCGCGTCCGTCCTCCGCCGACATCGGGCAGGCGCTCGGCCGCGGCGAGAGCACGTCCGTCGACCCGGTGGCCGACCGCCCGGCCGAGTCGGCGAGCACCTGGTTCCAGAAGGACGACGCGCCCGAATCCGCCGAGCCGACGCGGCCCGCGGAATCGACCGGCGGCGGCACCGAGATCTTCGCCCGGCCCGACGTCGGCTCCGAGGCTCCCGCCAGGTCCGGGCCGCCGGGACTGTCCGGCGCGGCCGAGCTGTCCGCGGCCCTGGGCCTCTCGGACCTGTCGAGCTCGCCGCGACCGGCCGCCGAACCGGCCCGCGACACCGCTGAGCCGGTGCGGGAGACCGCCGAACCGGTGCGGGACGTCGCCGAACCGGTGCGGGAAACCGCCGAACCGGCTCCGGAGCCGGAACCCGAGCCCGAACCGGAGCAGCCCGCCGAACCCGCCGCGTCCGACCGGGCAGAGGAACGCGAGGACGACCACGGCTTCGCGGGCAACCTGCGCGCGCTGGTGGAAAGCCGGGGCAGCGAGTTCGCCGACTCGGCGGGCACGCCCAGCCACTCCCCGGACGTGCCGGTGATCGCGGAGTCGGAGCAGACCCCGCTGCCGCGCCGCACGCCCGGCGCCGGGCCGCGCCCCGGGATGCCGCAGCCCCCGCGTTCGCAGGGCGCCGCGTGGCACGCCGACCCGCAGGCGCAGGCCAACCGCAGGCGCGAGTCGCTCGCCGCGCCGCAGGAGCCCTCGCAGCAGGACGGCCACATGATCAAGGGCGATTTCGGTTCGCGGCGCTACCACGCGCCGGACTCGCCGCACTACGACCGGATCGTCGCCGAGGTCTGGTTCCGCAGCGAAGTCGACGCCGAAGAAGCAGGCTTCGTAGCCTGGAACGACTGACCGAACGCCTGTCTTTGATCTTGGCCTGCGTAGCTGGTCGTTCAGCGGAACCTCAGCGGCTTCCTCGCTGCGGGATCTTTTTTCCAAGTGGCTCCGCCACGAGGAAAAAAGCTGTCCTCGCGAGGAAGCCGCTGAGAA